>JADJJZ010000006.1:600000-900000 GCA_016706255.1 Bacteroidota bacterium
TAGCCCTTCAAAGGTGTCAGGAAACTTCCCATCTAGTTCATTTACAATACTTTTAGCTGTGGAATGCATGTTCCTGGCACGGGAATAATACCCCAAACCCTCCCACATTTTCAACACTTCTTCCGATGGGGCTTTGGCCAAATGTTGGACCGTTGGATATTTTTTTTGGAATTTTAGAAAATAAGCCAATCCCTGCTCAACCCTAGTCTGTTGCAGTATTACCTCACTCAGCCACACTAAATACGGGTCATTAGAACCAATCCATGGTAAATTACGTTGATATAAATTATACCATCGGAACAGTTTTTGTGTGAATTGATTTCGCATTGAAGCACAATAATACAAACTGTTAAAAAATATAAGGCATATAAAATAAAAAGCCGAATTTTGTGGTTTAAAGTGCTGATTATCAAACTAAAACGAAAGTACCTATGAGAAAAGCTGATATCGTTAATCGTATTACGGAAAAAACCGGACTCGAAAAAGTTGATGTCATGGTTGTGGTTGAAGCCTTTTGCAAGGAGATACGCGAAAGCATGGCAGAGGGCAACAACGTTTATGTAAGAGGATTTGGAAGTTTTGTGGTGAAAACACGAAAGAAAAAAATCGGACGTATTATTAAGAAAAACATAGCAATAGAAATCCCTGAACAAAAAATACCTGCATTTAAACCGGCAAAAGTATTTATGGATAGAATTAAAACCGGTAAAAAGTCAAAAGCAAGTTTATAAGGTGAAGTCGTTGTATGTAGCAATTTTACTGGCTGTGATTGCAATAGCCGTATTGTTTTTCGGATTTAGTAATAAACCTCCTGTTCGCTCTGCCTTTGATGAGCAGCGGGAAAAACTGATAGATTCCTTAAATTACCCGAACAGTGCCCAACTGGAGGATATGCATAGCGATATGCTAAAATCTTCACAGGGTTCAAAAGGTGCACTTATTCAGCAACTTTCTGATGAATGGTTGCAGTTAGGTCAGCCTGCTATAGCGGCAGATTATCTTCGTCAAAAGGCTGATAATGATCCCTCGTATGAAAATTTTATGCGCGCAGGTTCTGCATTAAGCAGTTTAATAGATTTTGTTCAGGAAGAAAATTTACGCGCCAGTGTAGTGTATGGGGCAAGATATTGTTTTGAGGAAGCCACACAATTACAACCAGATGATTTAGATGCAAAGATAGGCCTGGCAACGGTTTTGGTAAGTGGAACCAATGCGCCTATGGAAGGAATTATGATGCTCAGAGAGATAGATGCAGCCCATCCGGACAACCCAAAGGTGAACCTGGAATTGGGGCGTTTTTCGGTTATGAGCGGACAAATGGATAAAGCTTTGGAACGATTTGACAAAGTTTTACAAAAAGATTCCCTAAATTTGCAGGCTCGTTACATGAAGGCGCAAACGTATTTAGGGTTAAAAGATACGTCGGCAGCCATTTTGGAACTGGAAAGACTGAAATCAATGACCACCGATTCGATGATTGTCAATCAGGTGCAAGCTGAGATACATAATTTAAATCATTAAAAAATCACTTAGTATGCCATCAGGTAAGAAACGTAAAAGACATAAAATGGCCACTCACAAGCGTAAAAAACGCCTGAGAAAGAATCGCCATAAAAAGAAATAAGAACTGGCATCTTTTCCGCCCTTTATATTTTCCGACCTCAACCGTTTTATTAATTCCATAAAGGGAGAAAATCCGTATTTATTTTGGAAAGGGAACTTATTATTAATTCAACTCCAACCGGAGCTGAAATTGCATTATTAGAAGATAAACAACTCGTAGAGATTCATCGCGACTCTCAGAGCAGCCGCTTCAATGTGGGCGATTTGTATCTCGGAAGGGTTAAAAAAATTACGCCCGGTTTGAACGCCTGCTTCGTAGATGTAGGCTTCGAGCGCGACGCGTTTTTGCATTATTCGGACCTCAACCCGAATTTTCGCTCTATATATAAATATACCAAAGCCGCTCAGGAAGGTAATCCGTTCAGAATGGATGCTTTTCAAAAGGAACCTGAAATTATCAAAACAGGCAAGGTAAATAATGTAGTTGCGAAAAATCAGCATATTCTGGTGCAAATCATCAAAGAGCCTATTCAAACGAAAGGCCCGCGATTAAGCTGTGAAATTTCACTGGCCGGTCGTTATTTGGTGCTTACTCCGTTTAATGAAGTTGTTGGTGTTTCTCGTAAAATTGCTTCCGCCAACGAAAGAAAACGTTTGCAGGCATTAATCGAACAATTACGTCCGAAAGGTTTTGGTGTTATTATTCGCACCGTTGCCGATGGTGTAAGCACTCAACAGCTGCACGAAGATTTAAACGACCTGATTGCACAATGGGCTGAAATAACCAAACGTTTACAACATTTACAGGCGCCTCAAATAGTTTACAGCGAAACACGCAAAACAAATACCTTATTACGCGATGTACTCAACGATTCATTTAACAATGTGGTGGTAAACGAACCATCTATTGCCAATGAAATAAAAGATTATATCAAAAAAATAAGTCCGGGCTCCGAAAAAATGGTCAACCTGCATAATACAGGTAAATCGGTGTTCGATCAATTTGGCGTTACGAAACAAATAAAATCTTTATTTGGTCGCACGGTAAATATGGACAGCGGTGCCTATTTAATTGTTGAACATACGGAAGCCTTACACGTAATCGACGTGAATAGCGGAAATAAAACTGCAGTTAAAGGTGATCAGGAACAAAATGCCGTTTCTGTAAATGTAGAAGCAGCAAAAGAAATTGCACGTCAATTGCGTTTGCGCGATTTGGGTGGAATTATTATTGTCGATTTTATCGATATGAAACATCCTGATAATAAAAAGGCTGTTTACAATGCATTAAAAGAGGCAATGGCGAACGACAGAGCCAAACATACCATATTGCCTATTTCTAAATTTGGTGTTGCTCAAATTACCCGCCAACGTGTTCGGCCTGAAGTAAATATTACAACAACCGAAGTTTGTCCTACTTGCACAGGAACCGGTAAAATTGAAGCCAGCGTATTATTAATTGATGATATTGAACGTAAAATTAAATACCTGGTAAAAAATCAAAATCAGCAATACATTAAATTAGTTGTACATCCTTACGTTGAAGCCTTTATTAAAAAAGGAAGATTTTTTAACAGTATACAATGGAAATGGTACTGGGAATACAAACGTAAAATTCATATCATGGGCAGCAACGAATTTCAATATATGGAATATCGCTTTTTCGATAAAGGTGATGAAGAGATACATGTGGAGTGATGTGAAAACAATCCGTTATTTTAATAATTTATTATTGCTGATTATTTGGAGCAGCTACATCCACCTTTAAAGTTACATCCCTTCCCGCTCTTCGTTTCAACAAACTCATTACATTTCATAGCCGGGTAGCATATTTATTATTTCATCAAATTAATATTTTTAGAATACCCAAACACAAGGTTTGTTTCCACTTCGATCGGGGCTAGGTCAACTGCAGTGCTTCGTATTTAATTTTTTTGTGAAATCCTTAAAACTTAAACACCCATTCCATATTCCCTGTATCTGTATTAATTGATACGCAGGTAAAATTATCATCGAGATTAGGATGTGTTTTAAATATAATTACCAAGCTCGATTTGCGGTTGTAAACGCGTGTAATTTCGCCATCAATGCCAAGCAATGCCGTTACATCAAATTGCCATAAATTATTTTCTGTGTTGTAATTATATTTACTGATTATTCGATGTGCATCTTCCGCAATTTTATTTTTATGCCAGATGTAAAGCACAGGCTCTTTATTTGTTGTTCCTACAGGACTGTAGTTTCTATCGGTATAATAAACATCTTTATTTAAACTGATACCATTAACTAAAAATTGTCCTTCAATAAATTGATTACCGGAAATTACAGTGGTTGGGTTATTTTCTTTTTTTGCCGCTACTCGCGTTATTGAAGAAATATTATTTTGATTGCTGATTTTTAGCAAATCGCCTCCGGGAAGTAACATGGTGTTTTGTGTAGAATAACCGGCAGCTCTATAAAAGTTGCTGAGATAGGGATTACTCATACGCAATTGCATATAAAATTCATCTTCAGGGGCTTTTATTTCAGTAATTTTATTATTGTTTAAATCATAACTGTAATGTAATCCGTTTTCAGTTGTGAAATAAAATTGTTTTTTACCGATATCCATCCCGATATATTTATCTTCAATTGCACGATCGTATCCTGTAGTTTTTACGAGTGGTGATGTAATGCCCGCAGTTTTTAATGCCGCTGCAAAATTGTTTTCAGCTATGGTTAAGCCGGGCAAAGTGCGTGTATGCAATCCATTGGTGTAATCGTAATACCAGTTTTTATCATGCACATTGCCTAAATAATATGGAATAAGCTCCGGAGCTGAATTTTTAAAATCCTGTTGTTTTACAATCTTACCTGTAATCACATCAATCACCAATTGCTGATAGTCGGTGCGGCCATTTACAAAAATACCTTGTTGACTTAATACGGTATAATAACTGCTCACCACCTGAATATATTTTTTATTGTTTTGGCTGCTTAGCGCTGTGGAATAAATTTGCGAGTAATAATCATTTTTCGCAATTATCTTTTTCCAGATGAGCTTACCGGTTTTGATATTGATATTAAATAATTGATTGTCGATACCTAACAACAAAGTATCTCCACTGCCAAATACTGAATTTACTTTATAACTCGCACGGTGGTTGCTTAAAATAATTCCTGTTGGTAAGGTAAATTGTTTTTGAATTGTTTTGTTATTAATACTGCTGAGTAATAATTCTGATTTATCACCTAAGGTTTTTGCGTGCAGAATTAAACTTTGTTCCGGATTTAGAAAAGGCGGATTAATTACGGTTTTGGTTTCTGCATTATAGGCAGCAATTAAAGCCGGCTCAATAAATGGACTATTTTCTGTTGTGGTATTTTTAACGACAGGCTGAGGGCATAAGGTTTTTTTAATGGTACGCAATGTAGTTCCTTCAAAGGTATACGTGCAACTGTCGAAACCAACTACAGTGTTTGATGTGTGATTTAAATTAAATGAAGCAGTAGCATTGGTTGTTGCCTGTAAAATTTCCTGTGTTAACTGGTTTACATCAATAGGCTGACCTGAAATAGCCTGCTCAATGGTTTTATCTATTATTGAATTGTAATCGTTTTTAGGATGTATTTCAATTGGTGCAATTGTTTTAAATGAACTCCCGTCTAACCAAATATTTTTACCTGAAACTGTTGTAACCATTAATGCATTTTGTTCTTTGTCAAATGCATATAATTCATTTAAATTTCCGAGGTTATCGTTTACCTTAGCCAACCCTTCCTTCAATAAATCGTTTTTAGCAATTAAATTTTCTTGCGATAGAATAATATTTAAATCTGTTACACTGCGTCCATGTATGCCGTCTTTTGCATTGTACATCCAAAACACCGTATCCCGTGTTCCGATAATACTGGAATTCATATCACTTAAATTGCCTAATACCTCCCGTTTTATCAATTCTCCTTTATTTAGGGTATGCAGACTTAAACGTATTTCGGTTGAACCGCTGCGCATGGTAAATCCACCTTTTTGTTCATATATGGAAGTTTTAAATACACCTTCAACACTGATAAAATATTCGACACCTTTTGCCGAAGCAGGATAAACCTGATAAACATAATTGGCATCGCTGCTTTTTGCAGAGCGGAAAAAACCGGTGCCTTGGCAGGAACGTATTGAAAAAAACAATACGGTTATAACCAGTCCGAATACTACGAGCAGGACTAACCCTATTAAGGGTTTTTTGTTGGAGGTTTGATAAAATGTCATAAATAAATTTATTTATCAGGATAAATATTTTCCTTCAATAGGCATACGTCGGCCCACACCAAATGCTTTAGGTGAAACACGCAACACAGGAGGAAACTGGAATCGTTTCCATTCATTATTATTCACCATTTTTAATGTTCTGCGCACCGTAAATTCATCAAAACCAAGATCTAAAATATCTTGCGGACTTTGTGATAACTCAATATATTGATATAATATTTTGTCCAATATTTCATAAGGTGGCAGGGTGTCCTGGTCTTTTTGGCCGGGTCGTAATTCTGCACTCGGTGCTTTTATAATGATATGTTGTGGTATTATTTCTTTCTCGCGGTTTATGTAAGCAACTAGCTCATATACTTCTGTTTTGTAAACATCGGCGAGCACGGCTAATCCGCCGCATAAATCGCCATACAATGTGCCATAACCAACTGCAGCCTCACTTTTATTTGTAGTATTCAATAAAATATAGCCGTGTTTATTACACATCGCCATCAGTGTCATGCCTCTTAGTCGTGCCTGAATATTTTCTTCTGTTACATCAAAAGGTTTATTATCAAATAACGGCGTTAATTCATTTACCACCTGATCATACATATTTTTAATGGCAATAGTATCGTGTTTTATGCCGATATTTTTTGCAAGATCGAGCGCGTCAGTTACGGAGTGTCCCGTTGAATATTGTGAAGGCATTAATAATCCCCAAACATTTTCTGCACCAAGTGCATCTGCAGCAAGCACAGCAGTTAATGCAGAATCAACACCACCACTTAATCCGAGAATGGCTTTCTTGAAACCTAATTTTTCGAAATAATTTTTAATGCCGGTTACTAATGCGCGATAAATTAATTCGATTTTTTCTTTTGGTTGGACATTGTCCAAGGTTTGCGTTTTTGCAGAAGCAATAACTTCATCTAAATCATAAACACTTAACTGTTCTTCAAAATAACGCATTTCATCGTACACCACCGAATTAGCATTAACAACAATACTTCCTCCATCAAAAATTAAATCGGTTTGAGCCCCGCAGTGATTTACATAAAATACAGGAATTTTATATTTAGCGGTATTCGCTTTTAAGGTTGTAATTCTTCCGGCAGCATGGTCATAATCGAATGGTGATGCAGAAATGTTTAACATTACTTCAGGTTGTACTTTATCTTTTATGAGTACATCCATCGGGCAGGCTTTGTACATCGGATTGTCATTTCCAACGTTCCACAAATCTTCACAAACGGTTAATGCTATTTTGCGACCTTTAAATGTGATATTTTGAAATTCAGTAGCCGGCTCAAAGTAGCGATATTCATCAAAAATATCATACGTAGGCAGCAATGCTTTATTTACGATATGTTTTATCTCCCCCTCAAAAATAAAAAAAGCTGAATTGAATAAATCTTTACCTTCAATTTTCGGATTGCGACTTGGTGAACCAACTACCACAGCAATATCTTGTGTAAGTGGTTTAATTTTATCAATTACTTCGTAACATTTATCTACAAAATCATCAAAATCTAAAAAATCGCGTGGCGGGTAACCACACACACTTAATTCAGGAAATAAAATAATATCAGCCTGTAATTTTTTTGCATCTTGAATAAACTGTTCAATTTTATTGAAATTTGATTCAAAGTTGCCAATGTGGACATTAATTTGAGCTAGAGCAATTTTCATAAAAAAAGTCACGCCTTTTGAGCGTGACAAATTTAAAGGTTTTTATCTGCTTGTTACTTAAAACAATACGCCTATACGGATACCTAGTTGTTTCAGGAAGGCATTGTTGTCGTCAATATCATCATCAAGAATATTGGCAAAGCCGTTTTGGAAGAAAATACCGGCCATGATATTGGTATTTTCTGCAATTGAATATTCAGTTCCGATGCCAAGCGTAAGGCTCATATTAAACAATTGATTTTGAGCGCCTGTGAGGTTGTCTTTGTCTCTCAGGTTTACATCTTCAACAACAGCAATATCATTTACCAATAAATCGCCACGGCTTTTAATACAAATACCCGGTGTAATACCAAACTGACCATAATAGCTGAAATAATTAATTTCATTGGTGCGCAGCCTGATGGTAAGTGGAACTTCTATGTATTGTGAGCGGGCATCCCATTCTGCTGTGATATCAAAAGCAGTATCGGTTGAAGTAATTCCAACTCTTACATAATTGATGATTACTCCGGTTGAAAATGCATACCGTTCAACACTACCAATTGTTTGATCGAATAATAAACCATATTGGAAGCCTGCTTTGGTTCCAACACTTTCATATAATTCACCGTCAACTTTTACCCAGTCAAAAACCGGGCTTGCCGTTAAGCCGAAACGGAATTGTTGCGCTTGCACTGCAGAGAGTATTGCGCAAAAAAACAGGGTGGATAATATAATTTTCTTCATACCTTATTAGTTTTACATTTTAAATTAAGAGATACATGGTGCACAAACATAGGTTATTTTTTGTAATTCTCAGCATAAGCATACTAGGATTGACATTGGCGACGGGTTGTGGGAAAAAAAATAACAATCCGCATCCTGATATTTCTAATGTGCCGGAGCAACAAGTTTCCATTATCCGATTGGAAAAATTAATAGGTGCTGCTAATCCAGATAATTATACAAGTGTTTTTGAAGGTATTGAAAAGCAATATCCCGAAATTTTTAATTCCTATAATGCCAACTTTTGGGGTTTAGTTAAAGATGATACCACACAACATTACAATTTGTATGATTCACTGTATCAGAATACTGCGGGCAATGAATGGATGGGCAGGCTGGAAGACAGTGTGGCATTGATTTACAACGATATTTCCGATATTGAAAAGAACTTAGCCAGGCTTTTCGGTATTACAAATATTATTTCCCGGACAGCAGCTTGCCCCAAGTTTACACCTATTTAGGCCCATTTGTTTACCAAACATTATTTAATGAAACCACGGTTGGTATTGAGTTAGACATGTATATGGGTCAGCATTTCGGTTATTATGGCAGTTTTGAAAATAACATGCCGCTGTATATCACATTCCGTTTCGACAGACCATATATTCCGTTAAATGTGATGCGGAGTTTAATGGATGGTTATATACCTGCACCGCCGGCTCCGGAAATGTCGCTGCTGGATGCTATGGTTTTGGAGGGAAAAATGATGTATTACCTCGATTGTGTGCTGCCCGACATGGAAGATTCTGTTAAAATGGGTTATACCGAAGCCCAATTGGAGTGGTGTTATGATAATGAGGCAGAAATTTGGAAGTTTTTAGCAGGTGAGGAATTGTTATTTTCTAAGCGCACTGATGATATGCGACGCTATATGGATGATGCACCTACATCGCAGGGAATGCCCGAAGATGCGCCCGGAAGGGTTGCTGCATGGACAGGTTGGCAAATAATAAGAGCCTTTATGCAGGAAAATCCGGATACGAATTTATATGAATTGTTTTATGAAACAGATGCGCTGAAGATTCTAAAACTGTCAGGATACGGACCTGAAGATTAATTGAGCATAAATGGCGCTATCATCTGGAATTCAGGAATAATAACATCAAAGTATTGGCCGTCCATAGTTCTCACCATCAGGTAAGTGCCTTTCATTTTTCCCATTGGGGCAATTAAATGGCATCCTGAAACATATTGATGCATGTGGCCGGGTTCAATAACCGGTGTTTCGCCTATAACACCTTCACCTTCTACTTCGCGCCAAATGCCCATTCCGTCGTAAATATGCCAATGTCTGCGCAGCAACTGAACGGTATTTTCACTTTTATTTTCGATGGTAATACGGTAGGCAAACACAAACTCGCCTCTACGGGAGTGATCCGGTTGAAAAAAGGTTTCAACGCTTACTTTTACACCTTGTGTTATGGATGTTACCATGTCCACGTAAAAGTAGTTAAAAATCAAATTTGTTCGCCTAAGCGCTTAAAAAATTATGCACAAGGCTCAAAGCCTCTGCCTGAGCGCGTTCCAGCTCGTCGTTTACAATCACATGGTCGAATTGCCCCGAAAAAGTAAGCTCATATTTTACCCGCTCAATGCGCGTTTTGAGTGTTTCCGGCGTTTCTGTATTTCGTTTGGTAAGTCGGTCGATTAAAACTTCCAGTGAAGGCGGCTGAATAAAAAGCGAAATAGTTTGTTCGGGGTATTTATTTTTTAGCGATAATGCACCTTTTACATCTACATCAAAAATAATATGCTGATTGGCATTCCAAATACGTTCAACTTCACTTTTTAAGGTGCCATATAATTTGCCCGGATACACTTCTTCCCACTCAACAAATGCATCCTGATTTATTTTTTCTTTGAATTGTTCTACACTCAAAAAATAATAATCTTTTCCATCGGTTTCCATATTGCGAATGGTTCGCGTTGTGGCTGAAACCGAAAAGGCAAGTTTTGGTTCGCTGGCAAGTAAATGTTTAACAATAGTTGTTTTTCCTGCTCCTGATGGTGCTGTAACAATTACTATTTTGCCCTGCATTATAACACGTTATTTAATTGTTCTTTTATTTTTTCAAGTTCATCTTTCATAACAACAACTTTGCGTTGCATTTCTGCGTGATATGATTTTGAACCGATGGTATTAATTTCTCTGTTCATTTCCTGACAAATAAATCCGAGTTTTTTTCCTTTTTCACTGAGTGATTCATTAATGGTATCAATAAAGTAATCGCAATGTGAACGGAGGCGTGTAACTTCTTCTGTGATATCCATTTTTTCCAGATAAAAAATTAATTCCTGCTCAAACCTGTTTTTATCAATATCTTCATCACCCATATAACTTTGCAAATCGCTGAACATTTTTGTGCGCTGTTGCTCCATTCTTGATGGGTCGAGACCTTCAACTTCTTTTAATGCTTCACGCATCAGTTGCACTCTTAATACCAGATCTTTTTCAAGATTTGCCCCTTCATCGGTTCTAAATTTATTTAATTGTTTGCAGGCATTTTCTAATTGTTTATTTACTTCCGCCCACTGTTCTTCCGACAAACTTTCGTTTGAAGTTGTAGTTACATTCGGCAGGCGAAACACAAGATCAAACACTCGTGAATCATCCACATTTAATTCGTTGGCAATTGCTTTAAGCTGACGATAATATTCTTTAACGGCAACGGGATTTACTTCACCACCTTTATCATCAGCCATTTCGTAACCGAGTGTGCAATCGGTTTTACCGCGCATAATCGATTTATTCAGCAGATTGCGAATTTCAATTTCATATTCTTTAAAAAGCGGAGCGATGCGCAGGTTCAGATCAAACGATTTACTGTTTAATGTTTTGATTTCGAGCACAATATTTTTACCACCAAGGCTAAAAGTACTTCGTCCATAACCCGTCATTGATATAATCATACAGTCAATTTGAACACAAAAATACGATTATACGGTTGGATTCAAAGATTTTTTACCGAAGCATGCTAACCAAAGCAGGGTGGGGGAGATTAATTCAGTGCATTTTGTTTCTTCACAGATGTAAAACTCACCAGTGCAACACCGGTAAATACCAGTAATGCAGATATTATTTTTTCGAGGGTGAGATGGTCATTTCCATAAACAACGGCAATGATACTCGCAATTACAGGCTGTGTATAAATGTAAATACTCACTAAGGCAGGAGACCCATAGTTTAATCCTAAAATATTAAATAAATAAGCCAATACGGTGGCACCAAGGATAACATAAACCAGTGCCCAAATGGCAACAGATGGAACAGTTTCCCAATTAACGGCAGCAGCTTCTTTCCAGCCAAATGGAATAATAAATAAAATACCGTAAGTAAAAATCCAGCGCGCTAAAGTATATGGCGAATATTTTACCATTAGTGGTTTGGCAATAATGAGAAAAATAGCATAAGAGGTTGCGTTTATGGTAATACAAATATCACCGGCAATACTGGAAGGGGAAGATTTATCCGCGGCGCCTGAAGAAATTAATAAGGCTACACCAATTGCACCGATAATTATACCTATTGTTTTTATCCACGTTATTTTTTCTTTTAAAATTACCCAGGCCATGATAAGCACAATCAGCGGTGTTGCAATCATGATCATGGCTGAATGAATTTCGGATGTAAGACTTAATCCCTTAAAAAAGAATAATTGATTGATAACTACGCCAAACAATGAGGCAACAAATAATTTTTTATGATCACCCGGTTCAATTTTTTCGTGTTTGGTGATAAATGCAAGTATGGTGAAAATTATAACAGCACCGGTTACACGAAAAAGTACAATGCCAAATGGTTCAATATGTTGTAAAGCAATTTTACCGATTGCATAATTAATTCCGTAAATAATATTTGCACCAAGAATAAAAAAATGTGCTTTGAGCGCCGGTTTCACGGTGCAAAATTACAATTACTCCTGAACTTATTAATTAGAAATCAAGGCTGAGCGAAAAATACCATCTTGGATCGCCTAAACCATTAGCATCGAGCGGTTGAGCACGATCAACGCGAACAAAATATCCAAACAACGTAGTGCGCACGCCTAAGCCGGTTCCCATAACAAGCGGGTCGCGATAATAATTTACGTTTACAGTAATTGGAATTTGTTCAATTTCATTATTGGTGTATGGATTATCTTCTTCGAAAGGTGATTTACCTTCCCATGCAGAACCAATATCATAAAAACCAACTATTTGTAAATTGCGTAATAATTCAGAACGCAATGGTTTATTAAAGAAATAAGAAAAAATAGGGAAACGCAATTCCGAATTAAATACAACATAGCCGTTTCCATTGCGTGCATTTTGATCGTAACCTCTCAGGTTAGTTGCTAATGTTTGATAAGCGTAGCCGGCTTCCTGATTTATTTCCACATCGGTATTAAATACAGGTGCTATCCAGCTATCAACACCACCCAAATAATAAATTAATTTCTGCGGACCGAATGATGAACCTCCTGCAATACGATTAGCCCAAGTGAGCTGACGATGAATTTTTTGGTAATGACGGAAATCAAAACCAAATACACCCATGTAGCCATCATTTAAACTGATTTTTAATCCCTGGTCAGCATTTACTTCAAATTGTTTATGTATTTCTAACCATACTTTGTAACGCATGCCATGTAAAATGTTTGTCATTACAGGATAAGTATTATCATGTACATATTCCAGTTTAAATGACAGCCAGTCTTCTTTATAATTCGGCAGATTTAAGCTGAATGTATCGTTGGCTAGAAATATAATTTTTTCACCACGATAAGATACACTGCCTCGTAAACTGCGAATTACATCAATTGGATATTTTAAACTGCCTTCAATAACATTGGTTTTAACACCGGCATCAACTACCGGATACCAAAGTGGCTGGAAGGTATATTGTGCTTTGTCAGTTTGATAATACCAGGTAAGTTTTTTATCGATGCGATGTTTTAAATCGTCATATGATAAATAATATTCACCGCCTGAAAACGAAGTTGGAAAACGCATGCCACCTGTAAAGCGATAATCTTCAAATAAATCGCTGATGCTTACAGTAAACAAGGCACCTAAATTTGGTGTAGAATAAACGCCACCTGATGTATTAAAACTTTCGTATTTATTTATAAATAAACTATTATCGAGCTGACTGGTTACAAATTCGTTGCTGAATTTTAAACGATAAGGAATGATGCGGGACGAACGGAATTTTTTTCCGGTATTAATATTTTCCTGCTCCGGATTTTTTGACTGACCAAGTGCAACTTCATCTGTTGCAACGGCTGTTGTTTCCTCATCCGAAAAATCGGTTTGGAAAAACATGCCTTCATCAATTTTCTTTTTAATTGTATCGGTACTGGTGATTATTGTTTGTGTTTTAATCATAGTAGATGAATCCGTTTCACTTATTGTGGTTACAACATCATCATCTTTCTTTTTAAGATTAATAAAATTCCGGAAGGTGGTATTATTGAGCGTATTATTTTTTATTTCGCTCATGTCACCCGGTGCGTTAGTTATAAAGAACACATTATTTTTCCCCTGCTGAAATACTTCTGCCACTTTCCCTGTTTTCCAGTTGATATCATGTTCAAGAATATTGCCTGAATAATTTGTAACCGGAAAAACATAAGCGGTATCGCGATAAATATCGGCCAGCAACATGGAATCGAATTTTGGCCAAACGGTTAAATCTTTATAATCGTAAAGTGGGTTCGTTACGGTTGAATCCGGATAAAACACCAATGTATCAGTATGGTCATATAAGCTATCTAAATATCCGCCAAAACGATTAATAATACCATTTTGATCACTCAGATAAGCAAAATGTTTTTCGTCGAATTGTAATGGTGCTGTTTCACTTATTTTTTTGGTGTGTGTAATTTTTACCAGTTTTTTTGATTTGTGGATGTAATCGTAGAAATATAAATCCATGTTACCTACCGGCAAAATAGAATCAACTGTTCTGGTTGTATACAATGAATCGCGGTCGCGGTTAGATGCGAAAATAATACCTTCGTAACCATTGTTTAATTCAACATAACCCGGATTTAAATCGTCGAAATAATCGTTTGTTAATTGTTCAACCCTGTCGTTAAGTAAATGATACATGTAGATATCACTTTGCCCGTTATTCATAACACTCATAATGAGTCGGTTATTTGTTTTGGCAAAATGTGCATCCAATATTTTCTGAAAACGGGTTAACTCTTTTGTTTCTTTATCTTTTTTATCGGTATCGTAGGTGGTGATAAAATTTTTATATCGTTTTTCGTAAATAATCGCAAGTTTTTTCCCGTCAGGACTCCAGGTGATAAGCGGATTACTTAAATCGGTAGCTAAGGTTCTGGTTTTTAAACAGCCTTTTTTAACTTTTTTGGTTTCTTTCGACCCGATTTCCTGAATGTACACTTTAAATTTCCCATGGTCATCAACTGCATAAGCAATATTTTTTCCATCAGGACTTAATGACAATTCATGGTATTGCACATTTTTTTTAGTTTTTCTTGGGATAATATTTTCAGTCGCCGGTTTATTTTTATCTACCGACTCTTTTTGATATTTAGCTAAAAAATATTTGTACCAATCATCAATGGTACTGTTAACACCTGCACCTAAAACAAACAAAAATCCATTTTCGAGTGAGCGGTTTATTCTTATTAAATATAATAAATTCGGGATAGTTGCTTCGCCATAACTTTCAGCGATATAGTACCATAAAGCATGCCCTGCAAATCGCGCATCCTCACCGGTAAGTTTATTGAATTTCTGATAACGACCTGATAATACACCTTCGCGCAACTGGTTGTCGAGTTCGGTATTCCATTCTTCACCGATATAAGAAACCAAACCTTCTGTAAACCATTCTGGTAAATTTAAAAGCACGGCATTTTGAACAATTTCCTGCAGGTTACCTCCAAAAATCATAGCGTTAATTAAAACTTTTCCAACACCTTCACGAATTTGTTTTCTTAAATGCTGATGATTGCCATCGAAATAAATAAATATTTTATTGCCGATTATTTTTGTTTGCCCACCAATATTGTATTGTTCTTCTTTGCCTACAGCGAAATTACTTTGATTGTAGTCGGAGATATTATTGTATACAATAATTTCCGGTTTTGAATTGAGTTTATAATCGAGCAGGTCTTCAATTTGTATTAAATCGGCTTCAGCAATTTGTGCGGCAAATTTTCCAAGGTTTTGACCGCCCTGGTTGAAATACACTAAAAAGTGTTCACCTTCATAAAATTGCCAGGTAAAATCTTTGTATTGCACTCGGTTTTGGCCAAACTGCACCTGAGTGCCCTGACTAAAGGCAGAATTGGTTGCCATCAACAGCAGGGTGACAGCAACAAAATATATGTAACGTAAACCTGTTTTCTTCATACCGGGAGCCCCCTTCACCATTGCAAAATACGTAGTTTTGCCGTAAAGTTCAATTATTCAACAAAATTTTACAAAATAACGATATTCTGATGGCCCATATTGTGAGTTTTACGTTTAACCCCTTCTACGAAAACACCTATGTTATATACGATGAAACCGGCGAATGCGTTGTGGTTGACCCCGGTTGTTACACAAAAGAAGAGATGGAAGAATTGGGCGATTTTATAACCAGACAGCGTTTGACGCCAAAATACCTGATCAACACCCATTGCCATATTGACCATGTGCTGGGAAATAAGTTCGTTTCCGACACCTGGCGTGTGCCTTTAATGATGCATAAAGGGGAGCTCCCGGTTTTGCATGAGGTGGTAAATTATGCGCCAACCATGGGTATTTACTACAAAGGTTCACCTGAACCCGAAATTTTTGTTGATGAAGGCGATGAGGTGAAATTTGGCAATACCACCTTTAAGGTTTTTTTTACACCCGGACATTCACCGGCTTCGGTTTGTTTTTACAACGTTGCTGATAAATTTATTGTGAGTGGAGATGTTTTATTTAAAAGGTCCATCGGCCGCACCGATTTACCCGGAGGTAATTATGAAACACTAATTCAATCCATTAATGAAAAATTAATGACCCTGCCTGACGAAACTAAAGTTTACGCCGGGCATATGCAGCCAACTACAATCGGAGAAGAACGGAAGGAAAATCCGTTTTTAAATGAATAATTAGGTCGAAGCAGATTTTCTGATTGCTTTTGTTGCGCAATGGAACAGCTTAATTTTATTTTTTTAATTGCAATCTGGCCATTACAACCTCTTTATAAACTTCACCAATAGGTAAAAAAGTGTTGTGAATAAGGATACGGTTATTTTCGATGGCATCAATTTTATCGATGGCAATAAGGTGTGATTTATGGATGCGGATAAATTTTTCACGGGGTAAAGTTTCTTCAAAACTGCGCAAACTTTGAAGTGTTAAAATTTTATCGCTGCTTGTGTGAACAGTGATGTAATCTCGAAAACTTTCTAAGTAATAAATTTCATCGTAATTTAATTTTATTAAACGATGGTCAGATTTTACAAACAGGTAATTGGTGACTGTTGCTGCGGGTTTCGGATGAATACGTTGTGTTGCTTTTTGAATGGATGCATAAAAATTTTCGTAGGGAATTGGTTTTAGCAGATAGTCAATCACATCGAATTCAAAACCCTGTAAAGCATAATCTTTATAAGCAGTTGTAATAATAACCCCACATTTATTTTCAATAATTTTCATAAACTGAATCCCGGTTAATTCCGGCATTTGTATGTCGAGTAAAACCAGATCGATCATATTGTTTTGCACCATTTCAATTGCCTGAAACGGGTTCGTAGTAGCTAAAATTAATTCGAGTTGAGGTGTTTTTGCTACATAGCCCGACAATAATTTTATTGCCAGAGGTTCATCATCAATTATACAACACCTAAGCGCCATCAATTTAATATCTTATGGTTAAATGCAAGGTAAATATATTATTTTCTAAACTATTACTCATGGAATAACTTCCGGGAAAAACCAAATCTAAACGTTTGCGAATATTGGCAAGCCCAACTCCACTAGTGTTATCTTTATTGTGTTTGCCGATTTTATTACTCACTTGTATGTTTAACTCAGTATCACTGGCTTGTATCGTTATTTGCAGTGGCTGATCTTTGTCTTTAAAATCACCGTGTTTGAATGCGTTCTCAATTAATGTAACCAAAGTAAAAGGTGGAATCTTTTTATCCTCATAAGCACCGGTATAGGTTTTTAAAATTGGGAGTGGATAATCAAAACGCAATTGTTGTAAAGTGATATAATTTTCTGTTTGAATGAGTTCGTCCTTTATGGGACAAGTAATTTCTTTCTCATAAATTAAATATCGAGTGAGGTCTGAAAGGCGCATCACAGCTTCAGCTGCAAGGTCCGATTTTTCTGAAACCAGGCTGTAAATATTATTTAAAGAATTAAACAAAAAATGTGGGTTAAACTGAGCGCGTAAATAATTTAATTCAGCTTCCCGATGTTTAGCTTCCAGTAGATGCACCTTTTTTTGGTGTGTGATGGTATAATCTAAAAAATATAACAATACCCCAATTAAAATGTAATACAATGCATAACTGATATTATCAGCTATATAATAACCAATGGTGATTTCATCATTATAATTGCTTTGATGGATAATTAATGGAGCAAGAAATTCTTCCAGGAAATAGCGAAAGCCCATGAATATGGGAAACATGCCAATTAGGGAAAGGAAAATAAAAAAATACCTTTTTTGGGGGAAGAATTTTTTCAAGAGAAAGCGGACAAGCAGCAGTGTAAACATTACATATATTACATATGTAATATCAAAAGGACTAAAATGGTATAATCCTGATTTACCGTCCTGATATATACTGGTGTGAATTACTTCCAAACCAATTACCAGCATAAAAATGGTAATGCCGTAAACCAGCCACAATTGGCGTTTTGTCATGTTGTAAAAGTAATAAAATCCGTCAGCAGCCTAGCCATTTGTCTGCAAACACCTTATTTCTATCTGCAAACACGAAAAACCATTTTGCAGATAGATTTCCCATGTTGAGCGATAACATTTTAAGTGAAAAAAGTGACGGACTACTTTTGAAAAAAAAGATTATGCATAAACTATTTATTTTATCAATCGCCTTATTGTTATTTTCTGTTAACACATACGGACAATCGCAAATTACTGTAGCTGAAGCACAGGAACAAATGGATTCTATTTTATTGGGTCAACGGCAATTGCCATCTATGTTAATAGTGGGGAGTTTCCATTTTGCTTATTATAATTTCGATGCACACAAAACAGATGAAACCGAGCAGGTAAATGTATTATCACCTGAACGTCAAAAAGAAATGGAAGCTTTGGTTGAATACATTAAATTGTATAAACCAACAAAAATTGCTGTTGAGTCCGGACCAATTACCGGTTATTTACTTCGACGTTATGATGAATGGCAGGCAGGAACAAAACCATTGGGCCCGGATGAGATTGAACAAATTGGATTCAGACTAATGCGCGATTTACAGTTAGATACTATTTATGGGGTAAACGCAAGGCCAATTGTTATGGATTGGTACGATTCAAATGATTCGCTTTGTTTACGCCCGATATTAGACAGTGTTTATAATGAATGGGATTTTATTAGCGATGATACCATTTCCAATTTGTATAAACAATTTTATGATTTTGATGATGCATTGGCATTAAAAATGACTTTGTTAGATTATTTTTTATACCTCAACAGCGATCATGTTTTAGATAAAGGCTATGGTTCCTATCTAACCGGTGATTTTGATTTAGGCACATACGAAGGAGCTGATGCACTCGCTATGCACTGGTATAGCCGCAACCTGCGTATATACAGGAATCTGCAGGAAATTACAACTGCTCCTGATGATAGAATTTTAGTAATAATAGGACAGGGGCACGCACAAATATTGACACATTTATTTGAATGTTCCAATGAATTTAATTTGGTAAAATTTGGTGCAATTGGACAGGAATAACAATAAAAAACTCCGCCTAAAAAGCGGAGTCTTTTATGATTTTTTGGGATGAATTAATTCATCATCGTAACACTGCGTTTTACAAATTCGCTCAGGTCGGTGCCTTTTAACATGCCTTGCGATAATAATGCAAGGTCGTGTAATTGTTTTACCGATAAAGCTTGTTCTTCAGCTTCCTGTTTTAATATTTTTTGGATTACAGGATGATTGGTGTTTACCACTAAATTATACTGATCAGGCATACTTGCAGCAAAGTCCATTCCATTGAGGTGGCTCATCTCTTTCATCCTGCGCATAAATTCCGGTTTGGTAATTGAAACAGGACTATCTTCAGGTGATTGCGGTGTTAAAACAATAGTTGCAGCATTGGCATCTGAAATTTGTTCAAATAATGTTTTAACTGATTGTTCTTCTGTTTCATTTAATACAGAGGCAGTTTTTTCATCTTTATCTATAAGCTGGTCTACAGTGTCAGCATCCACACGTTTAAACTGAACACCGGTCATTTTTTGTTCTAAAAATGAAATAAAATGATTGTCGATTACATTATCTGTTTCCAACACATCATAACCACGGTTTTTAGCTGCATCTACGTAAGTGTGATGATCAGTCGTATTATTGGTATATAATGCAATAATGGAATTGTTTTTATCTGTTTGTCCGGCTTTAATATGCTCTTTGTATTCTTCAAAAGTGAAGTATTTTTTATCGGTATTTTGCAATAAACAGAATTTTTCGGCGCGTTCAGCAAATTTCTCATCACTTAACATACCATATTTAATGATAACATTAATGTTATCCCATTTATTTTCAAATTCAGCACGGTCTTTTTTAAATGTTTCTTCTAATTTTTCTGCTACTTTTTTAGTGATGTAGTTGTTTATTTTTTTAACATTCTGATCACTCTGTAAATAACTTCTGGAAACGTTTAACGGAATATCCGGTGAGTCAATAACACCATGTAACAGGGTTAACCATTCAGGGACAATTTCTTTTACCTCATCGGTAACAAATACCTGATTGCTGTAAAGTTGAATTTTATTTTTTTGGATTTCATAACTTTTTTTGATGCGCGGGAAGTATAATATCCCCGTTAAGTTAAATGGATAGTCTACATTTAAATGAATCCAAAATAATGGTGCTTCGGTATATGGATAAAGCTCGTTATAAAAGTTTTTATAATCCTCGTCTGTTAAATCTGATGGTTTTTTAGTCCATGCCGGCGCCGGATTATTAATAATATTTGGCGTGGTAACAGTAGTGTCTTCCCCTTCATTTTCACCTTTAACTGTTTCAGTTTTTTCACCGAATTGAATTTCAACTGGTAAAAACTTACAATACTTAGTTAAAAGGCCTTCAATTTTTGATTCCTCTAAAAAGGATTTATTCTCTTCATTTATAAATAAAACCACATCGGTTCCGCGTTCGGCTTTTTCCCATGGTTCGAGGGTAAATTCTGTGCTGCCATCACAAATCCAGCGAACAGGTTCAGCATCGGCGCGTCCTGAACGGGTTATAATCATCACCTTATCTGCCACCATAAACGCGCTGTAGAAACCTAACCCGAAATGGCCAATTATACTTTTACCGTCATCTAACCCCTTATACTTTTCAAGAAACTCACTGGCACTGGAAAAGGCAACCTGGTTAATATACTTTTTAACCTCATCGGCAGTCATACCGATACCTTTATCTGAAATTGTCAGGGTGCCGGCTTCTTTATCTATGTGTACACTGATATTGGTAGCACCAATTTCACCGGTTATTTCACCTAAGGATGAAAGTTTTTTAAGTTTTTGGGTGGCATCTACAGCATTGGAAACCAATTCTCTCAAAAAGATTTCATGGTCGCTGTAAAGAAACTTTTTAATAATGGGGAAAATGTTTTCCGTTTGAACGGCTATGGTTCCTTTTTCTAATGACATACGTATCGTAATTTTAGGTAAACCCCGCATTTCAAACGCTGTGCCATTGCATTTTGGCTGACAATTTGTCGCTGAAAGTGTCGGTTTTTTGCAGGAATTGGCTACATTTGCCCTCTCAGCAGCAGGCATAAATGGGCAGTATCAACAGGACATACATTCAAAACACCAAAGCAGAAATCGAATCGCTTTTGCATACATCCTGGGATTTGGTATCAAAACGCAATTCTGAAATCGAAAATTTATCGCAAAAGGCGCTCGAATTAGCCAATTCCATTGATAGTAATAATTATCGTGGATTGGCCATAATTGAATCAGCTTTGTTTGAATGTTTAGTTAAAAATAATTACTACCAGTCCATAAAATTATGCACCGAAGGGTTTAACCTGATGAAGGGTGAGTTCAAAAAAAGATATGCCGCCTATTATCATTTGAACCTTGGCAGAAATTATCATTTTCTCGGCGACAATGTGCTCACTCAAAAACATTATCTCGAATGTATTAAATTACTAGAACACCGGCCGGATAAAAATTATTATGAAAAGCGCTGGCTGGCACATACTTATTACAATATTTTTATCTTATTCAATTTTACCGGTGCTGAGTTTGCACAAAGTGAATATCTCGAAAAAGCGCTAAAGGTTTATGAAGAAATTGAAGATTCGGGTGGTGTAGCAAATTGTTATAATTCATATGCAGTTTATTATTTCAAACAAAACGAATTAAAATCTTCGCTTGAATATTTATTAAAAGCAAGAGATTTAGCTTTAAAAGAAAACGCAACTTCTTTTTTGTCTATTTATTGTTCTAACATCGGCTTGGTTTACACCAAAATGGGTATGATAGAAACCGGTGAAAAGTTTTTTGCCGATGCACAGGATTATGATTTAATAATCAACAGCACTTATCATTCGGCCCATACGCACAACCAAATGGGTGAAGCAAGTGCAATGCAAAAAAAGTTTGATAAGGCGATTGAACATTTTAAAATTGCTGAACAATATTTTGAATCCGTTGGCGTAAAAAAGGCGCTCTCAACTTTATATGATAATCTTTCACAAAGTTATATCGGCATAAATAATTTTGAAGAAGCTTATCGGTACCAAAAAAAATATGCTGATTCACTGAAAGATTTATTTAACGACGAAAAAACATTCGCTATTGCAAGAGCAAGAAATGAATATGAATTAGAAATTAAGGATCAAGAAGCTCAATTGTTGCGCTCCAAGAATGAACAAATTGCTAAATATGCAAATCAACTGGAATTTTCGAACAACGAATTGCGACAATTTGCACATGTAGCCAGTCACGATTTACGCGAACCGTTGCGCATGGTTTCTTCTTATGTGCAATTGTTGGAAAGGGGCTTACGCGACAAGCTGGATGATGACCAGAAGGAATTTATGCAATTTATTATCCATGGTACACATACCATGCAAAACCTCATCAGCGATTTACTTACGTTATCGGGAATCAGCTTTGTACGTTCACTGGAGGCTGTCGATTTAAATAAAGTGCTTAAAATAGTTTCAGGCACTTTAAAAAGTCAGATTGCAGAAAGAAATGTAATTATCAATTCGCCGGTTTTACCGGTTTTGCAAGCCGATGAAACCCATATGGTTCAGTTGTTCCAGAATTTAATCTCCAATGCCATTAAATATAATAAAAGCGCACAACCGATAATTGATATCACCTATAATTTAACTGCAAAAAAATACCATTTTGCGGTTGCTGATAACGGTATCGGTATTCCTGAAGAATACAAAGAAAAAATATTTCTCATTTTTCAGCGTTTACATTCAAGAGATGAATATTCAGGAACCGGAATCGGGTTGGCCATTTGTAAAAAAATAATCGACCAGGCCGGTGGAAAAATAAGGGTGGAGGCAAATAATAACCATGGCTGTATATTTAAATTTACCCTGCCCGTTACAGCCAGTTGATATTGATTGGTAATTGTATCATTAGTTAATCGGCATACTTGTTGTAATATAAGAATTATGAAAATTAGATTTTCACTACTGCTTGCAGTTTTCAGCACCTTATTTTTGTCGTCTTGTGTATCTTCAAAAGATATGCAGTATCAGGGTTTCACGAATTTTAAAGTGAATAATATTACTGATGAACCTAAGGTGAATGTTGATATAAAATTATATAATCCCAATTTTTTCGGCGGGAAATTAAAAGCAATGGAATTTAATGTTTTGGTAGATGATAAAATAATCGGAAGTGCGGGAATCCCCGATCCTGTGCGTATTAAAGGCAAATCGGAATTTATTTTACCGGTTGAATGTACTACTTCGCTAGATAAAATGGGCGGATTGCTGGCACTTGGATTACAATCTTATTTCAGTAGCAGTGAAGTGCCTGTTGGTATTGAAGGCACTATGACGATACAAAAGTTTATCTTTTTTAGAAGAACCTTTGCTTTTAAATATGGTGATGAAATTGACATTAAAAAAATAATGGGCAATTAAACTTTTTCGAGATATGATTTCGGGACTGATATTTTAAGCACCTGATTAATTACTTCTATTCGTATAATAAAATGTTTTTCGTTTTCAATTTCAATTAATTCGCCGGTACAACCTTTTAGCGGACCAAAATTAATTACAACCTGTTCGCCTTTTGAAAAAGTATCTTGTTGCGCCTCAACGGGTAATCCTGTTTCCAAGAAAATGCGAATGTCATCAATTTGTTTTTGCGGTATTACAGCGATTTTTTTCTCCTGATAAATAAAATTTACAACGCCTTCTACCATTCTCACTCTTGTGAGGTTTTCAGGAGTCACAAAAACAAAAATATAACCGTTAAACAAAGGCGCTTGAACCGTTTTTTTTCTATCACTCCACTGCCGCACCGTTTTCATCAAAGGCAAAAAGGCCTCCAATTGCATTTTATCCAATCGCTCTTTTACTTTTTTTTCACTCCGCGATTTTACGTAGGCTACATGCCATTGTGGTAAGCTGGTTTTTTTATCTGCAGTAGGTTCCATTAATTGCAGCTTACTTTTTTAATAATGCAGGCGGGCGCTGTGCGCAAATACGTTCAATTACATCAACAACCAATTTGCCTTCATATGCCGTTGTGGCAATATTGGCTTTATCTTGTAATACATCAATTATATTATCAATAATAAAATGATGATTTGCTGCAGAACCAATATACGGGCCGTAATTGTTAGGCGCCGCGGTTGGAGCCAATTCCGGCATAGTATAATTTTTTATATCGCAATATTTTACTTCATTCATATATTGACCACCAATTTCGATGGTTCCGTTTTCGGCAATAATACGAATACTGCTTTCAAAATTTTTATTGTAAACCGAAGATGAATAATTGATACTGCCAATGCCACCATTAACAAAATTAAATGCTACAATTCCGGAATCTTCAAAGTCGGTTAATTGTTGATGATTAAAATCGGCAAATGTGGAACGAATATTTTCAATATCGCCAAATAACCACAACATGGTATCAATAAAATGCGAAAATTGTGTGAACAAAGTGCCGCCATCTAACTGTTGTTTACCATGCCACGTGTTTTCATGATAATATCGTTCATCTCTGTTCCAAAAACAATTTATTTGCACCATAAAAGTTTTGCCTAAAATTCCGCTGCTAACAACTTCTTTTAACCAAACAGATGGAGGCGAAAACCTGTTTTGCATTACACAAAATATTTTTTTTCCGCGTTTAACTGATTCATTAATTACGGCATCGCAATCATCTGCCGACAAGGCCATCGGCTTTTCAATTACCACATGTTTATTTTGTTGCAACACTTTAATTGCGTGTTCAGCATGTAATCCGTTTGGTGTACAAATATTTACTACATCAATAGCTAAATCTGATGCCAGTAATGTATCAATTGAATTATAAAAAAGGGATTCGTAATGGCTGATATTTAATTGTTCAGATGATTTTATATCACACAACGCACTTAATTTCGCCTGGGCATTACGCGTAATCATCTCCGCATGTCGTTTACCAATATGTCCGCATCCTACAACAGCAAAATGAATTTTATCCATACCGTTTTCTTATTTTATTTTGCGCACTATATTGCTTGTTAATTGATAACGGTCACCTGAAGTTGTGCAAGTTGCATAACCATCTTTATCAAATAATAATTTTGTTCCATGTTCACTCATCCATCCTGTTTGGTGTGCAGGATTTCCGGTTAGTAAAGCATAATCTCCAACATCTTTTGTTACCACTGCGCCTGCGCCGATAAAAGCATAATTGCCAATGGTAATTCCACAAATTATTGTTGCATTTGCTCCAATTGTTGCGCCTTTTTTTACCAGGGTTTTTTTGTATTCGTTTTTTCTTTCAATTGCGCTGCGCGGATTAATTACATTTGTAAACACCATACTCGGCCCAAGAAAAACTTCATCTTCAATAACAACTCCTGTATATACAGATACATTATTCTGCACTTTCACTTTATTGCCAAGATGTACACCCGAAGCTATAAATACATTCTGGCCAAGAATGCAATCTGCCCCAATAATACTACCGCTCATTACATGCGAAAAATGCCAAATTTTGGTATTGTTCCCGATTTGTGCGCCTGCATCCACAATGGCGCTTTCATGTATGAAATAATTGTTATGTTGCATATTCCGGTATCGCGACAAAGATAAGGGTTTAAGCAGAAGCATTATCTTCGCAGCCGGATGATCAAGGTTAATAGGGATATTGTTGTTTTGTGTTTGCTGCTATTATCTGTGCTGGCTTCCTGTAAAAAGGGTTTTGAGGGCACTGAACTCGGCAACCTGAATCCTGATACCTATTTGGTTACAGATACAATTATTCGCTTTGGCCCCGACCGACTCGAAAGTGAGGTTGTATTAAAATGGTGGAGCGACGATCCCGATGGGTTTGTGATTGGCTATGAATTTACATTTGACGCTGAAATCACTGAATCTACTATTTGGACCTATACTGAACGTCAGGACAGCACGTTTATTCTTGCCCCGCCTGCCGGAGCTGATTCTGCAGATTTTGTTTTTCAAATCCGTGCTATCGATAATTATGGCCTAAAGGACCCAACACCGGCTCGTTTAGTAATTCCGGTTAAAAATTCGCCACCGACCGCTCAGTTTGTTCCAGGTTTAATAACCCCGCAAAAGTCGTTTCCGGTGTTAAAATATTTCTGGACCGGTAGCGACCCGGATGGAACCGATAACCTATTGCGCTACGAGCTCTGTTTTAACGATACTACTGCAACACCATACGTTTTAGACAAAACCGTTAGCAGTGCCATATTTGAGGCTACCGAACCGGGGCTCGACAATATGGTTTGTAAGGTTTACCAAAATGCGGCAACCTTACCTAACGGTGAAACCATAAGCGGGATGCTCGGAAATGCCTGGAATACGCTCTACATAAGAGCTGTAGACCAAAGTTTAGCCACAAGCGCCTATGTTGCTGCCGATTCTGTTTTTGTAAAAAAGGTAAATAGTAATGTGTTAATGGTAAATGGCTACTCCACTATCACGAATGAAAGTTTTTATGCTACACGGCTCATTAATAATGGTATTGCCGTTTTTGATACCATTCAAATTTTTGCCCAAACCGCAGGTGCTTACACCCAGCAATCTGCAGATAATATTACACAGGCAAAAGTGTTCGATTTGTTCGATTTAATTATCTGGTTCAGCAACAATGCCGATAACTCGTTTTCACTAGCTCAAAAAACAACGGAAAGTTTTTTTAATTCAGGGGGCAAGATGTTAATGAGCGTTTATATTTCCAGCTCTTTTGACCCATTGAGCAATTTTCTTGACTTCACACCTATTGCTTCATTAGTGAATCCTGTTGATACGACATTAATATTAGATAACGGAGCCTCATTATTGCCTGTTGATGGGGGATGGCCTGGGTTGCAGTCAACTGCCATTGTTGGAACCGTAAAACCAATAAATCTTCAAATTGGTGCAACACCTTTATATAATGCTGCATTAACCGCAAAAGATAATATTTCATTGAGTTTAACTCCATGGACCGGTGTGTCAACCGTTATGGCTAAAAAAACGGATATAAGTGGCAATACTAATTTTGTAATTGCAACATTAGAGTTAAATAAACTAGATGGGTTATTGAATATGGATTTGTTGTTTGAAAAAGTGTTGAATGATGAATTCGGATTCTGATAAAAAAATACGCCTAGCCATTTTTGCCTCTGGAGCCGGTTCTAATGCGGAAAACTGTTTGCGTTATTTTCAAAACCATGATGACATAAGTATCCCGCTTATTGTTACCAATCGCAGTGATGCCGGTGTTTTGGCCGTTGCAAAAAAATATCATGTACATGCTGAAATTATCACAAATGCCGAATGGAAACATCCGGAACAGGGTTTGAAGCTGCTACAACAATATCAAATTGACTTTATTTTACTGGCAGGATATCTGGCTTTGGTTCCTCAATTATTGATTAATACCTACCGACATCGAATTTTTAATACCCACCCGGCCTTATTGCCTGATTTTGGGGGGAAAGGCATGTACGGCAAACATGTGCATGAGGCAGTTTTTCAATCAGGTGAGCGTGAAACGGGCATCACCGTGCATGAAGTTGATGAAGTTTATGATGAGGGTCGTATCTTATTTCAGGTGAGTATCGATATTACAGAAAATGATACTCCGGCAACCATTGAACAAAAAGTAAGGGAATTAGAATATGCCTATTTACCCGGTTTCGTGGAAAAACTGTTGTTAAGTAAAGCATAATACCTAATATACCTTATTACTTTCCGAATTCACTGATAACTATTGATGCCGGAAGGGTAACTTTGCGGCAGAATTAAAAATTACCTTATGCACCTGCCTGTTAAGATTAAATCAGCCCTTATTTCAGTATTTTACAAAGATCAGCTCGATCCTGTTATTCATAAATTGAATGCCTTGGGTGTGACAATTTACTCAACAGGTGGTACGCGTGAATTTATCGAAAAACTGGGTGTTCCGGTTGTTGCTGTTGAAGATTTAACCAGCTATCCGAGTATATTGGGCGGAAGGGTTAAAACCCTACACCCTAAAGTGTTTGGCGGCATCTTGGCTCGTCGTGAATTGAAGGAAGATATGGCCCAATTGGCCCAATACGAAATTCCGGAAATTGACCTCGTTATAGTTGATTTATATCCATTTGAAGAAACAGTACGCAACACTGATGTTGAGGCAGATATCATTGAAAAAATTGATATTGGTGGCGTGTCGTTAATTCGTGCAGCAGCAAAAAATTGTAAAGATGTAACCATTGTTGCTTCAAAAGATGAATATGCACCATTGCTAGAAATGTTGAATGAAAAAAATGGTGAAACAACATATGGTCAACGAAAATATTTTGCAAAACGTGCCTTTGAAATTACGTCGGGGTATGACAATGCTATTTATACCTGGTTCAACCACAACGAAAATTTTGGTATCAATTATTCACCAAAAATTCCGATGCGTTATGGAGAAAACCCACATCAAAGTGCAGCTTTTTATGGTAAACTGCATGATGTATTTGAAAAATTACATGGTAAAGATATTTCATATAACAATCTTGTAGACATTGAAAGCTGTGTTTATCTGATTGAAGAATTTCAGGCCACTGCCAAAGCGGGATTAAGCACATTTGCAATAATTAAACATACCAATGCTTGTGGTTTAGCAACATCAAAAAGTACAGAAGAGGCTTGGGATAAGGCTTTGGCGGCTGATCCGGTTTCGGCTTTTGGTGGTGTTCTCATCTGCAATCAAAAAATAGATTTAGCTACAGCTTACAAAATAAATGAACTGTTTTTTGAAGTATTAATAGCACCTGACTTTGAAAGAGATGCACTTACTGTTTTGCAAACTAAGAAGAACAGAATTTTATTACAACAAAAAATGTTCGATTTTCCTGCTCAACAATATAAGAGCATGTTAAACGGCGTATTAGTTCAGGACCGCAATAATAAGTCGACAGCGATACATGAACTCAAATATGTAACTGAAGTTCGACCAACAGAAATTCAATTACAGGACTTATTGTTTGCAGAAATAGCTGTTAAACATTTGAAATCGAATGGTATTGCGCTGGTAAAAAATGGTCAGCTAATTGGATGTGGAACAGGACAAACTTCAAGGGTTGATGCATTAAATCAGGCCATAGCAAAAGCAAGGGCATTTGGGTTTGATGTTGCCGGTTCAGTGATGGCCAGCGAGGCGTTTTTCCCATTCCCTGATTGTGTGCAAATTGCTTATGAGGCGGGCATTACAGCCGTTATTCAGCCGGGTGGAAGTATACGCGATAAAGACTCAATCGACTATTGTAATGCCAACGGAATGGCTATGGTTTTAAGTGGCACACGACACTTTAAACATTGATAAAATTCATAATAAATAATTGCCGGTAAGCAGATATGTTTACCGGCTTTTTTTTAGCATAAAATTCAGTTACATACATTTGAAATAATAAGCTCAATTAATGAGTTATTGTATACAACTGTTTCATGGTTATTGCTTAAATAAATTTGATAAGCAATGATGAAAAAAAATATTTTAAAAATAATGCACTCAGTATTTTTAGTATTGAAAAAAAATATTGAAGTTTGTATAACAATTTATTAGTTTTTCCCGCGCATATCCTTAACAAACTTTAATTTTGCACCTTTAGGTATAATCTATAAACAACGATGGGTATTTTTAACTTTCTAACTCAGGAAATAGCAATTGATCTTGGTACGGCAAACACGCTTATCATTGCACATGATAAAGTTATGGTTGATGAACCTTCAATCGTAGCTATTGACCGCAAAACCGAAAAGGTAATTGCAGTTGGCAAACGTGCTATGCAAATGCACGAAAAAACCCACGAAAATATCAAAACCATCAGACCGCTGCGAGATGGCGTTATTGCTGACTTCCAGGCTGCTGAATCCATGATTCGCGGTATGATCAGCATGATTTTCCCTAAAAACAAGTTGTTTAAACCATCATTGGTAATGGTTATCTGTATACCATCCGGTATTACTGAAGTTGAAAAAAGAGCGGTTAGAGACAGTGCTGAACAGGCCGGTGCCCGCGAAGCTTATCTTATACACGAACCAATGGCAGCTGCTCTAGGTATTGGTTTAGATGTTCAGGAACCTGTAGGTAACATGATTATTGATATTGGCGGTGGAACCACTGAAATTGCCGTTGTTGCCTTATCCGGTATTGTTTGTGACCAGTCTATTCGTGTTGCCGGAGATGAATTTACGGCTGATATTGTAGATTATATGCGCCGTCAGCACAATCTGCTCATTGGTGAACGTACAGCAGAGGCAATTAAAATCAACGTTGGTTCAGCTTTAACCGAGTTGGATGAAGCACCGGAAGATTATCAGGTAAGTGGTCGCGATTTAATGACTGGTATACCAAAGCAGTTAGTAGTTACTTATTCTGAAATCGCCCATTCTTTAGACAAATCTATCTCTAAAATAGAAGAAGCTATTCTTAAAGCGCTGGAAACAACGCCTCCCGAATTAGCCAGTGATATTCAACGCAACGGTATTTACCTGACAGGCGGCGGCGCCTTATTGCGTGGTCTCGACAAACGTATTAGTCAAAAAACCAAATTAATGGTGCATGTGGCTGATGACCCGCTGAAAGCCGTTGTGCGTGGAACCGGTATCGCATTGAAAAATCGCGAACAATATGCAGCTTTACTCATGAGTTAATTTTATGGATGAATAATGCGCAGTTTCTTTTTATTCATCATACGACATTACGCAGTATTTCTTTTCCTGCTTTTAGAATTCATTTCGCTGTACTTCGTTTTTACCTATAATAGTTTCCACAATACCCTATTTATTAATTCAGCAAATTCAGCAACAGGAAATGTGTTAAATACCTATGGCAATTTTCAGGATTATTTCGCACTGCGTGAAGTGAACGATAGTTTGATGAAAGAAAATGCTTTACTGCGTCAACAATTATTTTTAGATGATTTACCCGATACCAGTGCTTCACTTAACCGTGACACCAGTGGGAAGCCGCTGTTTACCTATATTCCTGCTGAGGTAATTGGAAATTCATTTACGGAGCCTAATAATTACATCACCCTCAATAAAGGCAGCCTCGATGGTATTGAAATAAATCGCGGTGTTATCACTTCAAGTGGTATAGTTGGTAAGGTTGTGAAAGTTTCTCCCAATTATAGTGTAGTGATGAGCGTGTTGCATAGTCAGTTTGGTGCTCCTGTTATAATTAAGGGTAATAACGTGTTAGGGCGTGTTGCCTGGGAAGGAAAATCGCCCACCCATATTAATGTGATTGAAGTTTCTGAACCGGGTAAACTCGAAAAAGGAGATACAATTGAAACAGCAGCAACATCTAAAATATTTCCTCCGGGAATAATGGTTGGAACAATAGAGGAGTTCGGTAAAAAACCGGGCAGTAATTATTATACATTAGATGTAAAGCTGGCGACCAGTTTTAGTTCATTAAAATTTGTTTACGTAGTGGTTGACCCAATGTGGACAGAAAAGGAAACATTGGAAAACTCAGTTATAGATGCAGGCAATTAATTGGATATTAAGGTTTGTGGGACTGATCTTTTTGATTCTGTTTCAGGTACTTGTGCTCAACAAGCTCAATGTAAGTGTGTATATACATCCTTATGTATATCCGATGTTTCTCATTTTATTGCCATTTGAAACGCCAAAATGGATTATGCTGCCCTTGGCCTTTGCCGTTGGTATCACTATCGATATGTTTAATAATACAGCCGGTATGCACGCTGCAGCCTGCGTATTTATTGCCTATGCACGACCATGGCTCATTAAGGCATATACACCTATTACCGGCTATGAAAATGTAAGTAATCCTTCTATTTCACAACTTGGTGTGGTGTGGTTCGCTTTATTTACACTTACCGTAATTTTTATTCATCACACCATTTATTATTTATTGCAAATTTTTGTGTTGAATGATTTAGGATTTTTATTTTTAAAAATAGTATTGAGTACTTTAGTGTCAACTTTGTTGATTGTGATATTTGCATTTTTATTTGCAAAGCGGAAGGCTAATCGTTAATTAAAATTAATTCCTTCGATTAGGTTACTATTTGTTAAAACATTTTCGAACTTTGTAATATATTTTCTTCAGTTTTTTTTCAGGCAATCAAATGGCAGTAATAGATAATTCACAATCTCGTAATAGGGTCATTCAGGGAGTGATCATTGGCATTTTTGTGATTTTTTTTATTCGCTTATTTTATTTGCAGGTAATTGATGATACCTATAAACAAATTGCCGATGACCGCGGATTGCGTAAACAACAGGTTGACCCCGATCGTGGTCAGATTCTGGACCGCAATGGCAAACTGATTGTTTATAATGAGCCGAGTTATAAGTTAATGGTGGTGCCGGCTCAAGTTGGCGTTATAGATACAGCGCGGTTTTGCGAAATTTTGGGAATAGATAAAGCCTATTTTATCCGAAAAATGAAAGATGCCATTTTCCTAAATTCAAGAGTGAAGGAAAGTGTATTTATGTCGCAAATTTCAGCAGAAGACTTTGGTCGCATTGAAGAATATTTATATGAATTTAAAGGGTTTTATCCTGCCATCAGTCCCGTAAGAAAATATACTTATCCCTGTGCCGCGCATTTATTAGGATACGTTGCAGAGGTAGATTCAAATGATATTAAAAAATCGAACGGCTATTACCGCAATGCCGATATGATTGGTAAAAGTGGCGTTGAAAAAAGTTATGAATATTTATTGCGTGGCCAAAAAGGGTATCGCAATGTTGTAATCGACCGTTTTGGCAGGGAAGTAGGACCATTAAATAATGGTGAAGAAGATGTTGCCCCAATTGCCGGTAAAAATTTAACGCTAACTATTGATATTGAATTACAACAGTACGCCGAACAATTATTGGCGAATAAACGCGGCGCGCTTGTAGCAATCGAACCTTCAACAGGCGAAATTTTAGCCTTGGTGAGCACACCTTCCTATGACCCTAATATGCTGGTTGGTAGTGCCAGAACAAAAAACTTTGCAAAACTTGCCTTAAATAAAGAAAATCCATTAAATAATCGTGCTTTAAGCGGTTATTACCCTCCGGGGTCCACATTTAAACCGGTTATGGCGGCAATCGGAATGGATATTGGCTCTCTTACTGCCGATCAGGGTTACAATTGTCCGGGCGGATATGTTATGTCTGGCCACAAAGTGGATTGTCACAACCACCCTTATGCATCAAATGTAGAATTGGGTATTGGACATTCCTGCAATGCATATTTCTGTTATGCATTTAAATATTTTATGGAGGCGCATGATACACCCGTAGAAGGCATGCAGGATTTTAAAGACCATTTAGGCATGTGGGGAATTGGTACCAGAACAGGGGTGGATTTACCAAACGAAAGAAATGGTAATGTGCCGGATCCTGAAGATTATGATAAAGTATACGGCAAAGGTCGATGGAAGGCTTCAAATTGTGTTACTTTAGGAATAGGGCAAGATAAACTTATCGTTACACCGCTGCAATCGGCAAATTCAATGGCAATTATTGCCAACGGCGGCTATTTTTATACGCCTCACGTATTAAAATATGCTGATGATGCGGATACTGTTTTAGCAAAATTTTTGGTGCGTCGCGAAACTGGAATTGCAGATAGTATTTTTCCTTATGTGCAACACGGTATGGCCGGCGCAGTAAATTTTGGTACGGCAAGAATAGCACAGGTAGATTCAATTCAGGTGTGTGGTAAAACAGGAACTGCTGAAAATCCACACGGAAAAAGTCACAGTTGGTTTAGTTGTTTTGCTCCGGAAAAAAATCCGCAGATTGCAGTTGCCATTATTGTTGAAAATGCGGGTTGGGGTGCCAGTTATGCTGCACCAATTGCAAGTTTGGTGGTAGAAAAATACGTGAACGGAAAAATCAGCGAAAAAAGAAAAGCACTTGAAGAAAGAATGATGAAAGCTGTGTTGATTGATACGCCTCTGGATTTACCTCCCGTTCAACCAATTCAGAATTTACCGGTCGACAGCAATAAAAATAAACAAGAACAACAACCTGTTCAGGCAGCAGTATTACCTAAAAAAGAATGAGAGAAAAAAATCCATTATGCAAAATGTTGATCAGTTCGCACTCGGACTGTATTTTGCATTATTGGTAATTGGTTTATTTACTGTTTTTGCTGTGAGTTACGATTCGGATACCAGCCGCTTCTTTAATTTCTCTCAAACACATGGCCGACAAATGGTTTGGATGTTTATTTCGTTGATTGTCGGGTTTAGTATTCTCACATTTGATAGTACTTTTTTTACAAAATTTGCCATAATACTTTATGCTATTACCTTAGGTATTTTGGTAATTACTTTTGTAGTAGCTGTAGATATTAATGGTGCAAGAAGTTGGCTTCAGGTTGGTTCATTCCAGTTTCAACCTGCTGAATTCGGAAAAACTACCACCGCACTCATGCTTGCAAAGTATTTAAGTATGATTACCGGTCAGGCTCGCTCATTTAAAAATAAATTAATTGCCTATTTAATTTTAGGAATACCGATGGGCATTATTGTTCTGCAACATGATGTAGGATCGGCAATGGTGTACGGAAGTTTGGTATTTGTAATTTATCGGGAAGGTTTTCCGGTGTATGAAGTATTGTTTGTGTTATTTATCGGATTGTGTTTTGTGTTTTCTTTAATTTTTGGGGGTGACCCGGTTGCAATTGTATTATCTATTGCAATGATGGCTTATGTTATTTTCACCTCCTTAAAAATGGTAAGAAAAGAAAAAGTAAAGGGCGTTTCCTTCCTGATTGTTTTTTGTTCAGCCATTTTGTTATTTCTTTTGGGAGCAGAAGTAATGTCACTTAACCTTATTGCTATTTATTTAGGTACACTTGCTTTATTAGTAACAGCAGTTATTATGGTGAGGAAGGTGAAGTATTTTAAAATTGCTACACCAGTTTTTTTATATGTAGCATTACTCGCATTTGTAATTTTCGGTGTAAAATATATTACTACCGATTTGCTGGAAGATTATCAGGTGCAAAGAATTGAAACATTATTAGGAATTTCAGATGATGCCGATGCCGAATATAATGTAACACAAAGTAAAATGACCATCGGTTCGGGAGGTGTTGCGGGTAAAGGTTATTTACAGGGTACACTTACACAGTCAGAGCAGGTTCCCGAACAAAGCACCGATTTTATTTTTTGCACTATTGGAGAGGAATTTGGATTTTTAGGGACATTTATTTTTCTGCTAATTTATTTGCTTTTTATTTTACGCATAATATTTATTGCAGAACGTCAGCGCTCTCCATTTTCAAGAGTATATGCCTATTGCGTAGCCAGCTTTTTCTTTCTGCAGATTATGATTAATGTTGGTATGACCATCGGCTTAATTCCAGTAATTGGTATTCCACTCCCATTTATTTCCTATGGCGGTTCATCCGTTCTGGCATTTTCTATTTTGGTGTTTATTATGTTACGCCTTGACGCCGACAGATTGTTGATTCTGCGATAATATTATTTATACAACATCCACTTTATTACTTCCTTTATTTTTATTTTTTTACCATACATTAAAATTGCTGTGCGGTAAATTCTTCCTGCCAAAAATGTAGTGAAAATAAATCCGCCAAACAGTAAGGTAAGTGAAAGTGCAATTTGCCACGCAGGCACACCAAATGGTATTAAAGCAGGCATCACTATGGGTGATGAAAAAGGAATGATGGAAGCCCAAAATGCAAGTGGTGTATGTGGTTGCTGCACTACAGCGGTCATAATGAAGATGGATATTAAAATTAACATGGTAACCGGAAATGCAAACATCTGCACATCACCATCTTCATCGCCGGCAAGTGAACCAATAGCTGCAAATAGTGAAGCATAAATAAAATAACCGCCTAAAAAATAAAATATAAACATGGTTAAATAATAACCGAGTGGCAAATTATTTAAATTAGCCATCGTATCGGCAACAGCCTGCATGTTTCCATCTCCTGTATTGCCGGCTTGTTGTAATTCACTTAATTGTCCGCCAAATGCAATCCCTACAAAAATATTTAACAGGGTAATTAAAAAGGCCCAGGTAAAAAACTGTGTCAATCCCACCAGTCCAATACCCATAATTTTGCCCATCATTAATTGAAAAGGCTTCACACTGGAAATTATTACTTCGATTATCCGCGACGATTTTTCTTCCATTACGCCACGCATTACCATCGTTCCGTAAATCAGTAAAACAATATAAATAATAAAGCCCATGCCAAATCCAAATGCACTTGCAATAGCTGCGTCACCCTCCACCTGATTTTCACCTGATGTTACTTTATCGTCAATACTAACTTTGGGACGCAATTTGAGTAACATGTTTTTATCTAGCGCCTCATTTTTTAAATTTATTGCTTCCAATTGGTCTTCAATAATCGATTCCAGATAAATTTTTGTGGTGAGACTCATTTGCTCATTACTGTAAATTTCGATGCCATAAGGTGCATCCGGTTCCATTTTGGGAATGTATAACAATGCATCATAACCATCGTCTAATGTTGAATACATCGGTAATAACTTATCAAGCGGCATATCATTGTATTTAAAATTGAAATACAATCCGGCAGTATCAGGTAATGCTGATATCAATCCGCTGTCGTCTTTAACTGTTATATGTTGTTCGCTTTTATTAGCTGAACTTATAAGAATAGGTAAAACACTAATCAGTAAAAAAAACAAAGGTCCCAGCAGCGTAAAAATGATAAATGATTTTTTTCTTACTCTCGTAATATATTCACGCTGAATAATAAGTAATGTTTTACGCATGATTCGCTTTGTTTACAAGGGTGATAAAAATATCATTCAATGAGGGTAACAATTCATAATATGCAGTTATTTGAGCACCGGTGCCTATAAAATATTGCAAGATGGCATTTGGTGCTGTTGTTGCGTTTAATTTTACAGTGATGGTATTATCCTCCACTCGATCAACAACAAATAAATCGCTGGTTTCAAGCATAGGCAATTTATCAAAACTGATTACATATTTATTTTCTTTAAACTGCTGTTTAATTTCACTAACTGCACCATTTAAAATTAATTGACCTTTATTAATCAGTGCAATCGTTTTGCATATTTCCTCAACCTGCTCCATACGGTGGGTTGAAAAAATAATGGTGGTGCCTTGCTGATGTAACTGATAAATTTCATTTTTAATGAGTTCGGCATTAACGGGGTCGAGTCCCGAAAATGGTTCATCCAGAATAATTAATTTGGGGTCATGTAAAACAGTAGCGATAAATTGTGCTTTCTGCTGCATACCTTTCGATAAATCTTCAAGTTTTTTATTCCACCAGTCTCCTGCACCCAATTTATCCAACCAATAGATTGTTTTGGCTTTTGCATCTGCTTTTGAAAGTCCTTTCAGTCGTCCTAAATAGACCAGATGCTCGCCTACTTGCATTTTTTTGTAAAGTCCCTTTTCCTCAGGCATATAACCAATATTGGCATATTGCTGTGTTTTAATATCAGCACCATCAAAAAATATCTCACCCTGGTCGGCTGCAAATATTTTAGTGATAATGCGAATTAAGGTTGTTTTTCCTGCGCCATTTGGCCCCAGCAGGCCAAAAATGGTGTTTTCCGGAATGCTGAAACTCACTTGCTGCAAAGCTTGCACATCAGAAAACCGTTTACTTACCTGCGAAAAGGTCATGATATCACTCATGTTGCAAATTTAAATTTAATTTTGCCGCAGAAATAATCGGTTATGGATACTTATCATATCGGCGCTCAGCCACTCACAATTGCCCTGATTGACAAAATCATTAAAAACAAGGTGAAATTAGCCCTGGATGATGCTGCTAGAGAAAAAATCCAAAAATGCAGAACATATCTCGACAAAAAAATTGGGGATAGTGGCAAAGCAGTGTATGGTGTAAATACCGGCTTTGGCAGTTTGTGTAAAGTAAAAATTTCTGATAATGATTTGGAACAATTGCAATATAACCTGATTAGAAGTCACGCTTGTGGAACAGGTCCAATTATTCCGGATACAATTTGCAGAATTTTATTATTGCTTAAAATACAAAGTTTAAGTTATGGTAATTCCGGTGTGAGTGTTGAAACCGTTTGGCGATTAATAGATTTTTTTAATCTCGATATTTTACCTGTTATTTATGAACAAGGTTCGTTAGGTGCCAGTGGCGATTTATGTCCGCTCTCACACATGAGCCTTGCATTAATTGGTGAAGGTAAAGTTAAATACAACGGAGAAATCCGCCCTACTGTTGAAGTGCTGAAAGATTTTAAATTAACACCACTTAAGTTGCAATCAAAAGAAGGCCTTGCATTATTAAATGGCACACAGTTTATGAGTTCATATGCAGTATATAATTTAATTAAAGCAGATAATATTATTAAACAATCGAATAAAATTGCGGCGCTTTCTTTAGAGGCATATGATTGTAAAGCCGAACCATTCAGTGCGCAAATTCATCGTGTAAGAAACCAGGATGGACAAATTGAAACTGCAAAAGAAATTTTAGAATTATTAAATGGCAGTGAAACATTTTTTAGTGAAAAGGAACAAGTGCAGGATCCATATTCTTTCAGATGTATTCCACAAGTACACGGCGCTTGTCGCGATGCAATAAATTACTGCAGGTCAATTGTTGAAAAGGAAATAAATGGTGTAACTGATAATCCGAATATTTTTGTTGAAGATGATTTAATCGTTAGTGGAGGAAATTTTCACGGTGAACCACTTGCGCTTACATTAGATTTTCTGACAATTGCATTAAGTGAAATTGGAAATATTTCCGAAAGAAGAGTATATCGATTATTAAGCGGCGCCAGAAAATTGCCTGAATTTTTAACACCAAATCCGGGATTAAATTCGGGATTAATGATTCCGCAGTATACTGCTGCAAGTATCGTTTCTCAAAATAAACAATTGTGTACACCTGCAAGCGTAGATAGTATTTCAAGCTGCAATGAGCAGGAAGATCATGTAAGTATGGGCGCAAATGCAGCAACCAAATGTTTAAGAGTTGCAGAAAATCTCGAAAAAATTCTGGGTATCGAATTGCTCACTGCTGCTCAGGCATTTGAATTCCGTAGACCTGCAAAAACATCTGTTGCAATAGAGCGGTTTTTCGCGGATTATCGTGACATAGTATCTTTCAACACCAGCGACAGGTTTCTTGCAGAGGATATTGAAAAGTCGATAAGGTTTCTGGTAGATTAAATTTTGTTTGCTCGCTAGTTGTTTGGTAAATGTTTTTGGTTTCGCGCAAAGCACGCGAAGGGCAAAGGGCGCAAATTTTTTTTTTGGATGAGGTGTAATTTTGGTGACGTGGGTTGCGCGCGGAATTGTTTTTTTGAAGGCGTGTTTTTTCGCGCAAAGAACGCGAAGGGCAAAGGGCGCAAAGTTGTTTTACTTAGGGTGTGTTTTTTGTATGGTGTGGTTTGATGGATTGGATGGTGGAATTGGATGGTGTGTTTCTCGCTAAGCGCGCAACGGGCAAAGGGCGCTAAGTTGATTGTTTTTGGATGCTGTGTTTCTCGCTAATGAGGCTAAGGAAAATTTATTGAATGTGTTTTTAGCTATATACACTTGGTATTTGTTAATTAATTTTGTTAAAGGCGGTTAACTATTCTTCTTACGCCGGTTTTAATTAAGGGTGTATTAAAATTAATTAATAGAGCGAGTTTTATACCTGTTAATTTTAAATAGGTTGTAGTTTGTTTAAAATGAAGGTCGGCTAATGCATCTACCGATTTAATTTCGATAAGTAATTTATTGTTTATAATTAAATCTGCACGAAATGCCGGGCTGCCTAATGTTTTATTATCCCACTGAATATAAATTGCTTTTTGTCGCTCGACATGCAATCCTCTTTTAGTAAGTTCCGTAAACAATATTTCTTCATAAACCGATTCAAATAAACCCGGCCCTAGTTTAACATGAATTTCATAGGCAATTTGTACAACAATTTTTGCAAGATCGTTTTCACTTAATTTTTCCATTCCATTAAATTGTGTGGCAAAATAAGTGACTAAAAAAATAAATTACACAATTTTAACCGCGTATACTCGCTTAGCTCGCGCTAATTTTTTAGGCAACCAAAAAAGGAAGAGAATTTCCCCTTCAAAAAATATTCAATTAAATAAAATCAAATATAAAAGTTGCGCAAGCAACATCAAATAAACCTTCGCGCCCTTTGCCCTTTGCGCGCTTAGCGATAAACACAATCTACAACACATCCTACAAACAACCTTAAAGAAACACCTTCGAACTCTTCGCTTTAAACACATCCAACCAAACATCATCCATACAACAATTCTATCCCTAAAAACCTTCGCGCCCTTTGCCCTTTGCGTGCTTAGCGATAAACACAACCTACAACACATCCTACAAACAACCTTAAAGAAACACCTTCGCGCGCTTAGCGAGAAACAAAACATCCAACCACAAAGCCTACAAACAACCTTCCCGAAAAACCTTCGCGTCCTTTGCCCTTTGCGTGCTTAGCGATAACCACCACCCACCAACACCGCCTTTGCCCTTAGCGTCCTTAGCGAGAAACACGCATCCACAAAAAAATAACCGCGCGCAATCACAACAACCGCACACCAACTATTTTCAGTTGTTCATTATCTACTTCGCCCGGCGCATCCATCATCATATCTCTTCCATTATTATTTTTAGGAAACGGTATCACATCACGAATGGTATCTCCACCTGCCATCAGCATCACCCATCTGTCGAAACCAAATGCACATCCGCCATGTGGTGGTGCACCATATTTAAACGCATTCACCATAAACCCGAAACGTTTTTCTTTTTCTTCCTCACTAAATCCTAAAATCTTAAATACTTTTTCCTGCAATTCTTTATTATGAATACGAATACTTCCACTTAAAATTTCATTTCCATTCATAACCAAATCATAACTCTGTGCACGAACGCGCAAAGGTTCACTATCCATGTATTGAAAATCATCTGGATGTGGGGAGCAAAATGGGTGATGTGCAAAAATTGGTTCACCGGTATTTTCATCAGGTTCAAATAAAGGCATATCTACAACCCAAAAAACACTCCAAGCATTTTTATCAATCCAATTTTCACGTTTAGCCATTTCCAAACGTAACTCACCTAATACTTTTCGCGTTTTATTTATTTTATCGGCAACAATTAAAATTAAATCTCCGCTTGTTGCTTTAAAGTGTTCACCAATTGTTTTTAATTGTTCAACAGTATAAAATTTATCTACCGACGATTTTATACTTCCATCCGTATTAAATTTAATATAAATCAATCCGCCCACTCCGCGTTGCGGCGCTTTTACAAATTCTGTTAATTCATCAATTTGTTTGCGACTATATTCGCTGCAACCTTTTGCATTGATACCTGCTATCAATCCGTTACTTGAAATAATATTATTAAATACCGAAAATTCTGTCCCGCCAACTAAATGGTTAAGATCATGAATTTTACAATCGAAACGTAAATCCGGTTTATCACTACCATAATATTGAATCGCTTCTTTATAAGGCAATCTAATAAAATCGGGGAGGTCAATATTTTTTGTTTGTTTGAATACATATTTGGTCATACCTTCAAACATATTCCAAACATCTTCCTGACGTACAAAACTCATTTCGCAGTCAATTTGTGTAAATTCCGGTTGACGGTCTCCACGCAAATCTTCATCGCGAAAACATTTTGCGATTTGATAATATCTGTCCATCCCACTCACCATTAATAATTGTTTTAATATTTGTGGTGATTGCGGTAAAGCATAAAACAAACCTGGTTGTAAACGTGAAGGCACTAAAAAATCGCGTGCACCTTCAGGTGTCGATTTAATTAAATTTGGCGTTTCAACTTCAACAAATCCTTCATTGTCTAAATAAGTTCTTACAGCTTTAAGCATCTGTGCACGCAACATCAAACGTTTTTGCATTTGCGGGCGACGTAAATCGAGATAGCGGTATTTCATGCGTAGTTCTTCTCCGCCATCAGTGTCATCATCCATGGTAAACGGTGGCAATTCTGCTGCATTTAAAATCGTAAGTTCTATAACTATAATTTCAATATCGCCTGTTGGAATATTTACATTTTTATTTGAACGTTCAGCAACTGTTCCTGTTGCTAAAATCACATATTCTCTGCCGAGTTTTCTCGCTTCTTCACACAAGTTTGCACTGGTTTCCATATTAAAAACCAACTGAGTGATACCATATCGGTCCCTTAAATCAATAAAGATCATTCCACCCTGATCACGGTTTTTATTCACCCAACCGGTTAAACTTACCTGTTTGCCAATATCGGCCATCCTTAATTCACCACAATGGTGCGACCTGTAAAATGTTGAACTTTGCATTAAAATAATTTTGAACCGCAAAGTTATTGATTAGCCGCCATCTAAACGAAAACTAGCCTTATCTTTGGCCAAAATGTTGGTGTTTCACCCATAAATCACCATCTGAACAAATAGAAATGCCTATGCAATGCGAAAACTGCGGGAATAATCACTTTTCAACAACACCATTCTATTACAACTGGAATAACAAAACATTTTTGCTGAAAAAGTGTAAAAAATGTGCCCTCATTGCGCTCGATCCCCAACCTACAGGCCAGGAATTGTCGCTATTATACGCCGACGACTATTTTGAAACCGGGCAACACGGGTTAAACCGAACCGAACAAACCTACGAGGAAAGTAAAGATGCCCTGAGTATGGAGGCCAGAATTACGGCTATTCAAAATAATATCCTGCAATTTAAACCTGAAACGAAAAATATTTTTGAGATTGGGTTTGCAATGGGCCATATACTTGCTGCAGCAAAAACCCTACATCTTGAAGTTTCAGGTATTGAATTTTCTGAAACCGCGGTTAACAAAGCAAAAAACAAATTTGATATCGATGCCATTTGTGGCAACTTTGAAGAATTAGACACAACACCTTATCTCAATAAATGGGATTGTATTTATGGCGGAGATGTATTTGAACATTTTGGCAGTCCCACCAAAGTTGTGAAAAACATGCACGCCATGCTTGCACCCGGTGGCATAGCAGTTGTTGCTGTACCATCTACATTTAATTTATTTTCAACCTGGTTTGCCATTTTATTTTATAAACTTACCGGGAAAAAGAAGAAATTTTACGACAACCCATATCATTTATTTGAATACACACCAAAAACAATAAAAAGTTTATTTAAAAAATATTTTGATGATGTTCAGGTAGTCAACAGAATTAAAAAACCTTCGGAATTAAATATGAAAGGCGGAGGCGTTGAATATAAAATAAAAAAATTCCTGCACTATATCAATTATCCTTATACCCAAATATTTAATCGTAATGGTGATCGTTTATTAGTGGTGGCAAGAAAGCAATTAAAATAATAATTAAATTATTTTAATACAACTAATTCTTTTATGGTATTAAAATTTGAGCCATAAACCTGAACATGATAAATACCATTGCTTAATGTAGTAAACCAATTTTCAGGAATTACAAAAGATTGATGGGGTGATGTTATCAATACAGTTTCTGTAAATAATCTTTTTCCAAAATTGTCATAGATTACAACATTCACATTCTTTTCCGCAACATTTTGAAACATAATACCAGATTGGCTTACAGCAGGATTTGGATATATTTTAATTTCCGGAGATTTGTCGTCTGAAGTCGATAAAATAACCGGTACCGTAAAACATATTTCCAGTTTTGGATGATGTGTAGAATCCGGTTCGTCGCTGGTTGCAAAAACACGGCGTCGATAATATTCTTCCTCCGCTAACCTGATTTCAAATCCAAAACCATGCAATGGATCTGCCACCATATCAACTATTAAATCTGTAACATCAATATTCAATACATCTTCAAATTCTTCTTCCGATTCAGGCAGCGTAACCTCATTTACATTAGTAACAGAAGGTGGGTCAAGCCAGGTAATTAAATCCTCTTCCCATGGTGTTATAACTCTTCTCAATACACAAATGTTTGGGCCACTTAAGGAACTATTTGTTTGTGATGAGGCGCTGTCATTTGCATATAAACTTAAGTATGCATAACATATTTCGGCATTTTGCGGCACTTTTGATAAATCGAATGCAAGATAGGTTCTTTCAATTCCGGGTTCACCAAACCACGTCCATGCCATTGCACGAATTTCTGTAAAGTCACCAAAATTTACGTTAGGCTCTATGCTCCAGATTTTGGCATCTTTACCTTCATCCGCGCCGGGTTGAAGCGTTAATATAGTTTGTGCATTTGTAAGCGCTGAACTGATACAAATTAACAGAAAGCAAAATATTTTCATAGGAGGTAATTGGATTCAAATTTATAAAATTTACCATCCTCCCGCAACATCATCTCCTCTTTTATCTGCAGCACCTTCAAGTGTCCCATTTGGATAGATTAATATAGCATCTACGCGTCCAATTGAAGCTTTATCGGAAATTGTATAACCTTTAGCTTTTAATATAACGGCAATGCTGTCGTTAAATGCTGTTTCAATTTTTATTTCATCAGGTAACCATTGGTTATGAAAACGCGGTGCATCTACTGCTTCCTGCATGGTCATATCGTATTCAATTACATTAATAATATTTTGAAATACTGACGTAATAATTGTTGAACCACCCGGCGTACCAACTACCATAAATAATTTTCCATCTTTTTCAATAATTGTCGGCGTCATGCTGCTTAACATGCGTTTGCCCGGCTCAATAGCATTTGCTTCGCCACCTATTAATCCATATAAATTTGGTTCTCCCGGTTTTGCACTGAAATCATCCATTTCATTATTTAAAATAAATCCACATCCACCCACAAAAATTCTGGAGCCATAACTATCATTTAATGTAGTAGTAATTGCAACCGCATTTCCGAATTTATCTACAATACTAAAATGTGTAGTTTCTTCACTTTCATATCCTGCAAATGTTCCTGCTTTAATTTTTGATGCCGGTGTATTGGTAGATGAATCTACGTCCTGCATGCTGCTTACTGCGTATGTTTTTGAAATCAATTCTTCAACCGGAACCTTTGTAAAATCAGGGTCTCCGAGCCATGTCGCTCTGTCCGCATATACACGTTTTTCTGCTTCTGTAATTACAGTAATGGCATTTACGGAATGAAATCCCCATTGTTTGATAGGATAATTTTCTACCATATTTAATAATTGCAAAAGTGCAACACCTCCACTTGATGGTGGTGGCATACTGATAATCGAATAATTTTTATAATTCCCTTTTACAGGAGCACGCCAAACCGCATGATAATTTTTTAAATCATCTAATGAAATAATACCATTGTTATTTTTCATTTCTGTTGCAATTTTTTCTGCTACAACACCGGTATAAAATCCATCCCGACCTTTATCACTAATTTCAATTAAAGTATTTGCTAAATCCGATTGAATTAATGTGTCACCACCCAGCCATTTATTTTTTATAAAATAATTTTTCCCTTTATTTAATGATTTTAATTCCTGTTGCATACCATTAAAATCTGCTGCCTGTTTTTCAGTTAACGGAAATCCTTTTTGTGCAAGTTCAATGGCCGGAGCTAACAATAATTTCCAATCCATGCTGCCATATTTTTGATGCGCTTCCCACATACCATCTACACTACCCGGAACTCCTGAAGCCAAATGCGAATTTTCAATTTGTTTCCTGTTTACTTCGCCTCTGGCATCTAAAAACATATCTCTGTTTGCAGTGGCAGGTGCTTTTTCACGAAAATCTAATGAATTGGTTGTTCCATCATTCATCCGAACCACCATAAATCCGCCACCACCAATATTTCCGGCATTAGGATAAACCACAGCAAGGGCAAACTGCACCGCTATTGCAGCATCTATGGCATTTCCACCCTGCTTCAAAATAACTACACCAACGGCAGTTGCCTCAGGGTGTGCACAAACCACCATGGCACTGTCGCCCAAAACACCGTGGTTCCTGTTAGCGAACTGGTCTACGGCAACTTGATTCGAATCGGCTGTGGTTTGGTTATTTGAAGGCTTGCAGCTAAGTAACCAGAATATAGAAATGATGAGGTAACGCATGTTGTAAAGATACTACTTCGTAAAAAATACCCCTTTTACATTTGAACACTGTTTGCGTTAAATAGTATAAATTTGACACCTATGCCTGAAGCAGTTAATTATATTGTTTATTCTATTCCCGTTTTCTTTTTATTAATTGGAATAGAAATACTTATCGATAAGTCGAAAAAAACGGGTTACTATCGCCTCAACGATGCCTTGTCAAATATCAATGCAGGAATCACCGAGCAGGTTACAGGAGCTTTCTTAAAGGCATTTGTAGTTGGCATTTATGCATGGATATTTGCGCATTATAAATTGACTACAATTCAACCAACTATCGTAAACTGGATCATTTTATTTATTGGGGTAGATTTTTTTTATTACTGGTTTCACAGACTGGCGCATGAAATAAATGTTTTGTGGGGAGGGCATGTGGTGCATCATCAAAGTGAAGAATATAATTTAAGTGTGGCATTGCGTCAGGGTGCTTTTCAAAAATTCGGTTCGTTTTTATTTTACTTACCACTGGCCTTTATCGGTTTCGACCCGATTATGTTTATCGTAGTAAGTCAGATTCAAACATTATATCAGTTTTGGATTCATACAAAAACAATTCATCTGTTGCCGAAACCGATAGAATTTATTTTTAATACACCTTCTCATCATCGTGTGCATCATGGTCGTAATCCAAAATATATTGACAGAAATCATGGTGGCACACTTATTATCTGGGACAGATTATTTGGCACTTTTCAAAAGGAAGAAGAGGCGGTTGTTTACGGAATTACTAAACCCCTCAAAACCTGGAATCCTCTGCGCGCACAGCTCGATTTCTGGAAAGATTTGGCTGCAGATTTGGCTAAAACAAAACGTTTTTCCGATAAATTAAAACTATTGTTTTTCCCTCCCGGATGGTTCCCACAAGAATTAGGTGGTCCGCAGCAGGCGCCTGAAATTACCGTTGCAACTGCTCAAAAATATAATACCGGTATTTCGGCTAAAATGAATTATTATGTATTTGTTCAATTTGTAATTATTTTAGGATTAACATCTATGTTTTTATTTACTTACGAACAGTATGACCGCTTAACCGGAATTTTATTTATGGCCCTTATTTTATATTCAATTACCAGTATCGGAATGATATTAGATGCAAAACCCAAAGCATATCTGGTTGAAATTGGACGTTTTGTTTTTACCGTTTTATTTTATTGGCTTATTATACAACAATCATTAATTCAAGAATATAAATATATCGGCTTATTAATATTATTGGTTTTCAGTGCGCTGTCGTTATTAGTTTTTATACCAATGCGCAAAACTTTTGCTAAATCGTAATTATGAAAAATCGGTTCCTTATTGCTTATGTTGTTGTTGCATTAATACATCTCGTTGCTATTTTGTCAGAGAATCGTTTAGTGGCAGATTGTTCTAAAGTATTATTGATTCCCATGTTAATTGGATATGCATTTCAGTCATTTAAAAATCATAATCCGGTTTTACGTTTACTGTTAATAGCATTGTTTTTTTGTTGGGCCGGTGATACTTTATTGATTTTCACTGAGCAGAATGAATTATTTTTTTTATTGGGACTGGCTGCTTTTTTATTGGGCCACATCGGTTATATTTTTACTTTCCGAAAAAGTGTGGATACCTCTAAACCAGTAAAATCGTTACCTGCAATTTATTATGGCTTACCTATTGTTTATGCCGTTGGCCTGCTCATTTTTTTATTGCCAAAATTAGGCGACATGGCAATACCCGTAATTGCATATGCTATTGTAATTTCAATGATGTGCGTTGCTGCAATGTGGCGGTGGAGTAAAACAACCAAATTTAGTTTTATGATGGTTACAACAGGTGCAATCGTATTCGTAATCTCCGATTCACTAATTGCCATAAATAAATTCCATACTGCTTTTAGTACAGCATCCATTTTAATAATGATTACTTATATAAAAGCACAATATTTAATAGTAGTGGGCTTAAAAAAGCATTATTTCGAAACGGCGTAATTAATCCAAGCCGTGTTTCCTGTTGCGAATTACGTTGTCGAGGTTCCAGATAACTTCATGATCAAATGCAGCTTGCCGTACGTTACAATCCGATTTTTTACAAATACGACACATTTGAGGTGGAACACAGGCATCAATATGTACAAACCATTCATCGCTGGTTTCATGATGTTTGTGGATGATATCTTCAATTTTTTCCAGTTCATCGTGACCTTCCTTCACGGTAAAATAATATGGAACTGTAAAGTGACAATCAAAATGCAAATTTGCACCGTATTTAATCACGCGCATATTATGAATATCAATCCAGTTCGGCTCTCTGTTTTTTTGTAAGGTATCAATTACACCTTTTAATAATTCGGTGTCAGCTTCATCCATAATTCCGGCAATACTTTGACGAACAATTTTGTATCCCTCAAAACAGATGTAACCCCCAAATAAAATTGCTACAGCACTATCTATCCATGGATATTGTAAAAAATACAATAAGGTTAATCCAACCAATAAACCTGCGGTACTCCAACCGTCGCTTTGCAAGTGTTTTCCACCTGCAACCATGGTTAGTGAATTGGATTTTTTGCCGCGTCGCTCCATCACCCAACCCATAAAAAAGTTTACAATTCCGGCAATGCTCACCAGAATAATCCCGGATTCAATATTTTGGATGGTTTGTGGGAAAAATAAGTTGAAAGTAGATTTGCCAATAATAATTAATCCTGCAATCAGAATCATACTACCTTCTATACTGGCTGAAATAAATTCTATTTTTCCATGGCCATAAGGGTGGCTTTCATCCTTCGGTTTGCTGGCAAGTATTAAACTGTAAAGTCCGAATGAACCTGCAACAACATTTACAATTGATTCCAATGCATCGGTTAAAACAGCATTGGAATGTGTTATGATATATGCTGCAAATTTTACCATTAAAAGTAAAACTGCAATCGTAACAACTATTTTTTGTAAACGAATATTTTCCTGTTGCAATGTAAATTTTGTTTACTAAAACATTAAAATTATTAATGGGCCTCTAACCAATTATCACCAACGCCAACTTCTGCTTCAATTGGCACGTTCATTTTTATAGCTGTTACCATTTTGGAAACAACAATTTCACGCAGTTCTTCCATCTCAGGAATAAAAGCATCGAACACAAGCTCATCGTGCACCTGTAAAATCATCCTCGATTGCATTTTCCTTTTATTTAATTCGTGGTGAATTTGAATCATGGCAACTTTAATCATATCGGCTGCAGAACCCTGTATTGGTGAATTTACCGCAATCCGCTCTGCCTGATTGCGAACAGTTTGGTTGGCAGAGGTGATATCTTTTATATATCTTTTTCTTCCCAATACCGTTTTCGTATAACCATGTTTGCGTGCAAATTCGATATTGGTATCCATTAATCTTTTTACGCCCGGAAATTGTGCATTATAATTTTCAATTATTTCTTTCGCTTCACCTCTTGATATTCCTAAATTTTGTGATAAACCAAAGGCAGTTTGTCCGTAAGCAATTCCGAAATTCACCGCTTTTGCGCGACTACGCATTTCACGCGTTACCTCGTTAATTGGCACATTAAATACTTTTGCTGCCGTTGCACTGTGAATATCCATACCTTGTTTAAAGGCCTCAATCATTCCTGCATCTTCACTTAATGCTGCAATTACACGTAACTCTATTTGTGAATAATCGGCGCTTAATATTTTGAATTCACTACTTCTTGGAATAAACGCTTTACGCACCTGCTGACCACGTTCAGTTCTGATAGGAATATTTTGCAAGTTTGGATTATTGGAGGATAACCTTCCACTGGATGCCACTGCTTGTGCAAACGTTGTGTGCAAACGATTTGTTTTCGGATTTATTAAAGCCGGCAACGAATCAACATAAGTGGATTTCAATTTTCCTAATTCGCGGTAATCTAAAATTAAATTCGCTATTGGATGATTATGTGCCAGTTTAGCTAAAATATCTTCCCCTGTAGATAATTGCCCGGTTTTTGTTTTTTGTCCCTCATAAGGGATTTTCAATTTTATAAATAAAACTTCGCCTAATTGTTTAGGTGAATCGATATTAAATCGAACACCTGCAATTTCATGTATTTTTTTCTCTAACTCGGTAATATCTTTTTCTAAAACTTTACTGTAATCATTTAAAAATGGCACATCTAAATTAATACCTTCATATTCCATATCTGCCAACACTTCAATTAATGGAATTTCAACTTCACTATATAATTTTTCAAGCTCCTCAGATTTCAGTAAAGGTTGAAAATGATTATGCAACTGAAGTGTAATATCAGCATCCTCCGATGAATACTCACATACCTTATTTACATCTGCGTCGCGCATACTTAATTGGTTTTTTCCTTTTTTACCAATCAGTGTTTCAATAGAAACCGGTGAATATCCTAAATACGTTTCTGCAAGAAAATCCATGCCGTGACGTAATTCTGGTTCCAATAAATAATGCGCAATCATACTATCTTCAAACGGCCCTTGCACATTAATGCCGTACCATTTTAAAGCGAGATAATCGTATTTTAAATTTTGTGCAACTTTAATTTTAGAAGTATCTTCAAGTATAGATTTAAATTCATTTACAATATTTTGCACTTCTTTTTGATCAGCAGGTAGCGGAACATAAAATCCTTCATTCTGTTTCCATGAAAAGGCCAATCCTACTAATTCAGCAATATTTGCGTCGATACCGGTAGTTTCAGTATCGAAACAAAATATTTTCTGCTTAATTAAATCTGCAATTAACTTTTTCCGCAATTCAGGTGTGTCCACCAAAATGTAAGTATGATCAACATTCGAAATATTTCTTCCTGCAACAACCTCATCAATAGTTTCCTGCACTGCAGTTTTACCACTACCTTCTACCGGATTGCCGAATAAATCTAATTGTTCATTTTTTTTGGCAGCATTAACACTATATTCTTCTCCCAAAATATCTTTTCCCAATTTACGGAATTCCAACTCCTGAAAAATTGCTGAGAGTGTTTCTTTATCCGGATCTTCAATTATTAATTTATCTTCTTCAAATTCAACAGGCACATCGAGCATAATGGTTGCAAGATGTTTACTCATCAATGCCTGTTCCTTATTGTTTACAACATTTTCCTGCAACTTACCTTTTAACTTATCGGTATTTTCATACAATCCTTCTACAGAACCAAATTCCTGAATTAATTTTTTTGCAGTTTTTTCACCAACACCGGGAACGCCGGGAATATTATCAACGGCATCTCCCATTAAACCCAAAATATCAATTACTTGAAGCGGGTTTTCAATTTCCCACTTTTTTAAAATATCTTCTAAACCAACCGTATCAAATCCATTTCCGGTAAAACTTGGTTTATACATATAAATGCCATCTTCTACCAATTGACCATAATCTTTATCCATGGTAACCATATATACATCATAACCGGCACTTTTTGCTTTTTTAGCAAGTGTCCCGATAATGTCATCTGCTTCATAACCCGGCTTTTCAATTAATGGAATATTAAATGCCTTTACAATTGCTTTAATGTACGGAACAGCAAATTTGATATCTTCAGGTGTTTCAGCGCGGTTTGCTTTATAATCTGCAAATACTTCTTCACGCTGTGTTGCTTCAACCGAATCGAAACAAACTGCAATATGTGTCGAATTTGTTTTTTTCAATAATAAATTAAGTGTATTAACAAAACCTAAAATTGCGGATGTATTTTGACCTTTAGAATTAATAATTGGATTTTTTGCAAATGCAAAATATGACCTGAAAATCAACGCAAATGCATCCAGTAGGTATAGTTTTTTATCGTCGTTATTGTTGCCCATTTTTTGTAAAGTTGTTGTGCAAATATAATGTTATCTTTAATGAATTGCCTTTTGTGTGTTAGGTTCTAATAATTAAAGGTCTCGGAAGTAAATTGTAAATACAAATTTACCTTTCTGAAATATCAAGACATCGAAAATATTTTTTAGCTTCCTTTAAAATTTATTTTTTACCGGATTAATTCTTCCCAATATTCAGCACCTCTTCGGGTATGTGGAATAACAATGGTTCCGCCAACAATATTGGCCACGGCAAAAATCTCATAAATTTCATCTGTTGTTACACCTTCTTCATGACATTTCCCCAGGTGATATTTAATACAGTCGTCGCAACGCAAAACCATACTTGCCACCAAACCCAACATTTCCTTGGTTTTAACGGATAAAGCCCCTTCGGCATAGGTATTGGTATCCAGGTTAAAAAGTCGGCCAATCACCTTATTTTGTTTTGCAAGAATTACTTCGTTCATTTTTGAACGGTAGCTATTGAATTCATTTACTAATTCGCTCATAAAATTGTATTTTGTCCAAAGTTCAGCTTTGAACCAGGAAAGTGCAAATTTTCGCTGTCGGAATACAATATTTGTGGCTTCAGGCACGTCATACCGGTATATTTTAACAAATTAGTATCTTTACGAACACAATTTAGAAAACAATGGCAACTACAACACCAGCAGCTCCGGCTAGAAAAAACATGGGGCGTTACATCGGTTTAGGGATTTTGGCAGTAATTATTTTATTCTGCGTGAGTGCATATAATGGCATGGTAAAGGCAGAAGAAACAGTAGGCCAAAAATGGAACGACGTAGAATCTTCATACCAACGTCGACTTGATTTGATTGACAATTTGGTTAACACAGTTAAAGGTGCTGCGGATTTTGAAAAATCGACGCTGACTGAAATAGTTGAAGCACGCGCTAAAGCTACAGGCATCACAATTGATCCTTCTACAGCCACACCTGAGCAGTTAAAAGCATTTACTGAAGCTCAAAATGGCATGAATTCAGCTTTAAGTAAATTACTTGTTGTGGTAGAAAATTATCCAAACTTGACCGCAACTCAGGCTTATCGCGATTTAATGAGCTCATTGGAAGGTACTGAAAACAGAATTAATGTTGCACGTATTGATTATAACGCAGCAATAAAAGATTATAATACCAGAATCAGAAGATTCCCGGCTAATATTATTGCCTCAATAACAGGTTTTGAAAGACGTAATGGATTTACTGCTGCTGAAGGTGCAGATAAAGCGCCAAAAGTAGATTTTAGCGATAACAAATAAACCATGCCGCAAGCAAAAACATTTTTTACTGCTGAACAACAGCAGGAGCTGATTTATGCTATTCGAAAGGCTGAATTGGAAACATCAGGTGAAATACGTTTGCATCTTGAAGAGTCTTGTGGAGATGATGTTTTAGACCGTGCCGCAGATGTTTTTCGTAAGCTGGAAATGCATAAAACAGAATTGCGAAATGGTGTACTGATTTATTTAGCAGTAAAAGACAGACAATTTGCAATAATTGGCGATGTTGGCATAAATGAAAAAGTTCCTGAAAATTTTTGGGATGAGATAAAAGATGATATGGTGTTGCATTTTAAGCAGGGAAATTATATTCGCGGTTTATTAAATGCAATAGAAACATCAGGTATTCAGCTTAAACAATATTTTCCACGAAGTACAGGTGATATAAATGAAATGAGCGATGAAATTTCTTTTAGAAATGATTAAATTACGCAACGTATTTTTATTTGCTTCGCTGTTTTTACTGGCACCGGTTGTAATATTTGCGCAAGATGATAAAGACTTGCTAAAAAGACCGATGCCACCACACCTGGTAAATGATGAAGCAAATGTAATTGATGATGCAAGTGAAGCACAACTGGAAAATAAACTTGTTAATTATAATGATACAACTTCAACTCAAATTGCAGTAATTACCATTCCCTCAGTTCAGCCTTATGATGTTAGCGATTATGCATATAAAATAGGAAGATATTGGGGTGTTGGAAGTAAAGATTTTAATAATGGTATCGTAATATTAATAGCAGTTGATGACCATCGCATGTTTATTGCAACCGGTTATGGAACAGAAGCCTATTTAACAGATATCAGAAGTAAAAGAATTATTGACGGCATTTTAGCGCCTGCATTCAAAGAAAATGATTACTACGGTGGTATAGATTCTGCAACTACAGAAATAATGAAATATATGACCGGTGCATATGAAGGGCAACCTTATGGCAGCGGACAAGGTGGACCAAGCGGAATTATAATTGTGATTGTAATTATTCTAATAATTATTTTTTTAAGCCGCAGATCTAAAGGTGGCGGAACTACATTTGGTGGAAGAGGACCAATTTATTGGGGCGGCGGTGGATTTGGCGGCTTCGGTGGCGGAAGCGGTGGAGGCGGTGGCTTCGGTGGATTTGGCGGTGGCGGCTTCGGTGGTGGTGGAGCCGGTGGAAGTTGGTAAAAACTTCTGCAATATTTTACATTTTTTTATAGCATTAAATTTATTTAATACAGGTCACTTCCTTTTTTTATCCGGCGCCGGAATTTCAGGGTCGCCTAATTCAAGCATTGGATCCCAGTATAATTTTTTATATTCTACTACTTGATCATTTTTAATTTTAATGCCTTCTTTTTCTAAAAGTGAAATCATTTTTTCGGGGGGATTAAAATGCGCCTTGCCGGTTAATAGTCCGTTTCTATTTACAACTCTGTGCGCCGGAACTTTAGGTTTTGCGTGGTGACTGGCATTCATGGCCCAACCAACCATGCGTGAACTTAATCCTGTGCCCAGATATTTTGCTATGCTGCCATAGTTGGTAACCCGCCCTTTGGGTATCAGACGTACTACCTGCCATACCTGATCAAAAAAAGTTTCGGAGTCGTATTTAGCTGCCATAACACAAATTAATTCCATTTTATTCTAAAAATGTGCAAAATCATACCGAAAATTGCAAAATGTTATCCAAAATTGTCAAAGCCGGTTCCATTACCAATTTAACAGATGCACGTTTTTTTTCAGCTTTCGAAGTTGATTTCATCGGATTTTGTTTCGACCCGCAATCAACTTTGTATATTTCACCTCAAAATGCATTAGCCATTAAAGGTTGGATTACCGGACCAAAAATAGTTGCAGAATTTGCAAATCAAGACCCTGACAATATTAAAAATATCATCCAGTTTTTTGAACCGGATATTATTGAAATAGATGAACAAAATTTAGAAACAATTTTGCCACTCTGTATTTCCTTAAACAAAAAATTAATTGTCCGCACCGAAAGTGTAAAAGAAACAAACGAACATATTTTATTTTATTTATCGCCAATATCGCTAGCAGAAAAAATTAAAAATAAATCAAACTACATATTCGACCTCACCGAATCAACAGCAACTACACCGGATATCACAAATTTACCTGCCATCCAATTAAAAGGCAGTCCTGAACAGGAAGTAGGCATAAAATCATTTGACAACATAGCACACATTTTAGAAAGTATTGAAATTGCTAATTAATGTACCAATGTGAAAATGTACCGATGTACCAATGGAACAGCCGATTTTGAGTGAGATTTTCATACTTAGAATTAATTAACCCACGTTGCAGAAACAACACAAACAACAAAGCAAACCAATAAAATAAAACACATCAAACTTCGCGCCCTTTGCCCTTCGCGTTCTTAGCGAGAAAACACTAAAAATATTAAAAGATTTTACGCGAAACCTCTCCCAAACACCACTGGCGCCCTTTGCCCTTCGCGTTCTTAGGAGAACCTACTACAAAAATATTATAAAATTTTTCACGCAACCTCTACCTTCTTAGCGAGAAAACATACTACAAAAATATTATAAAGAAAATTTTTACGCGCAAAAAAACCTCTACCGAAAAACACATCCATCTTAGCGCCCTTTGCCCTTCGCGTTCTTAGCGAGAAAACATACTACAAAAATATTATAAAGAAAATTTTTACACGAAAAAAACATCTACCGAAATACACATCTCCCTTAGCGTGCTTTGCGCGAAAAAAGCCTTCAAAAAAAATACACACACAAAACACATCACCCTTCGCGCCCTTTGCCCTTCGCGTGCTTTACGCGAAACCCACATCCACAAAACACCAATTCGCAATACTCCGCGTGAACCCCACACTTAAATCTGAAAACGAACATATTTAATTGTCTTCCGCTCAGCGAGATGCATTTTTTCGTAGTATGTTTTTATTTCCAGAAATGGGTGCGGCAGTGGCTTCGAATAAATATCATCATCTGCATATAACAATTTATATCCGCCTTCCTTAACTGTCTCCACTGTAAATTCGTACAATGTCGGATCATCAGTTTTTAAATTAATAATTCCGCCGGGCTTTAATATTTTTTTGTAGAAAGAAATAAATCGTTCACTGGTAAGTCGTTTTTGATCTTTACCTTTTTTTAAATGGGGATCCGGAAAAGTAATCCATATTTCACTTACTTCATCAGGAGCAAAAAATGTTGCGATAATATTAATATCAGTTCTTAAAAAAAATGCATTTTCGATTTTTTCTTCCAACGCCCTTTTGGCACCGCGATGCATTCGGTTTCCTTTTACATCAACCCCGATGTAGTTATTATTTTTATCAGCAGCCGCCATCTCGCAAGTATATTCACCTTTCCCACATGCCAATTCCAAAATGATCGGATTATCATTTTTAAAAATTTCGGAATTCCATTTTCCCTTAGGATCAACCTCTACCTTTTCGTGATTAACCACTACGGGCTTCAAAAAATTAAAATTTTGTAATACATTACTAAATGTATCCAGCTCCGCAAACCGTTGTAACTTACTTTTTCTCACCGCTATTACCTTTTTGAGCCCACAAAGGTATTAAATCAATAATCACAAAATTCCTCTCTCCCAAAACCAACTCCTGACCATCTCCAACCAAATACAACTATCCTACCATACACAACCTAAACCCAACACACACAAACAACCAAACACTACCACCACATCACTCCTTCGCGCCCTTTGCCCTTCGCGTCCTTAGCGCGAAACCCACATCCATCTTCGCGTGAAACCCACATCCAGATGGTGTGAAACCCACATCCACCTATCCAAAAAAAACATCCCCCCTTCGCGCCCTTTGCCCTTCGCGTCCTTAGCGAGAAACCCACATCCACCTTCGCGTGAAACCCACATCCAGATGGTGTGAAACCCACATCCACCTATCCAAAAAAAACATCCACCCTTCGCGCCCTTTGCCCTTAGCGTCCTTAGCGAGAAACCCTCATCCACCTTCGCGTGAAACCCACATCCAGATGGTGTGAAACCCACATCCACCTATCCAAAAAAAACATCCACCCTTCGCGCCCTTTGCCCTTCGCGTCCTTAGCGCGAAACCCACATCCACCTTCGCGTGAAACCCACATCCAGATGGTGTGAAACCCACATCCACCTAACCAAAAAAAACATCCACCCTTCGCGCCCTTTGCCCTTCGCGTTCTTCGCGAGAAACCCACATCCACCTTCGCGAGAAACCCACATCCACCTTGCGAGAAACACATCCATCCAGCGCGAACCAAAACATCTCTCCTTCGCGTGCTTCACCTTTATATTTGCGTAACTCTAACAAACTTCCTACATTTCGGCTTCAACCATTACTATGAATAGCTTATTCAGAAAAAAATCCATTTCCAGCGTCATGAAAAACGCGGATGTCGCTGATGACATCAATCACAGCTCCGGTTTGCACCGAACCCTCACTGTCCGCGACCTCACATTTTTCGGCATTGCCGCCATAATCGGCGCCGGCAGTTTTAGTTCAATGGGAAGCGCCTGTGCAAGCGGCGGACCTGCCGTTATTTTCCTGTTTATTTTATGTGGTATCGCCTGCGGATTTACTGCAATGTGTTACGCAGAATTTGCATCCCGTATCCCTGTAGCCGGAAGTGCTTATACCTATGCCTACACATCATTCGGTGAAATTATTGCCTGGATTATTGGTTGGGCACTGTTAATGGAATATTCTATCGGTAATATATATGTAGCCTTCGCTTGGAGCGATTATTTCGAAAATCTGCTCAACAGTATGCATATTCATCTCCCGGCATGGACCACCCAAAATTATCGGTCAGCACATGCTGAATTAGGTGATGCCTGGAACTCATCACCAATTATCGGTGGTTTACATATCATTTTCGATTTACCTGCGCTGCTTATTAATTTCCTTATTACATGGTTAGTATATGTTGGTGTGAAAGAAAGTCGCAATATCAGCAACGTCATGGTAATGATAAAATTATCTATTATCGTTTTAGTAATTATAGTTGGTATTTTTTATCTCGATATAGATAATTGGACACCAATAAATGATGAAGGCAAACACAGTTTTATGCCGAACGGATTCAGCGGAGTAATGTCAGGGGTTGCTGCTGTATTTTTTGCCTACATTGGTTTTGATGCAGTAAGTACAATGGCTGAAGAAAGTAAAAATCCGCAACGCGATTTACCTAAAGGTATGATTTACTCGCTGGTAATTTGTACGGTAATTTATATTATTCTTTCCCTCATTTTAACCGGTATGGCTTATTATAAAGACCTCGCAGTTGGTGATCCACTTGCAGAAGTTTTTAGGTTAAATAATGTTGGTTGGATGGAAACACTTATTTCTATTTGTGCTGTTGCAGCCATGACGAGCGTAATTTTAGTTTTTCAAATGGGGCAGCCGCGTATCTGGATGAGCATGAGCCGCGACGGGTTAATTCCAAAAAAATTCCAAAAAATACATCCGAAATATAAAACACCATCTTTCGCAACAATCGTGACCGGTTTGGTAGTTGGGATACCAATATTATTTACAGATGAAACTTTTGTACTCGACTTCACCAGTATAGCAACGCTATTTGCTTTTGTATTAGTTTGTGGGGGGATATTATTAATTCCTAAAAGGGAAAAAGAAGCTGGTAAATTTCATTTGCCTTATGTAAATGCAAAATTTATTTACCCGGCAACTATTTTCGGGGCAATAGTAATTCTGATGTTAGCTGCAAAAAATTACTTCCCTGACCTGATGAATGTAAATTTTTCGTCAGAAGATGCTACCTACAAAATTTCAACCCTCATTTTTTGGGGTGTTTGTCTGGTATTATCCTATTTTGCTTATAAACGCGACTGGTCATTAATACCATTACTGGGGGTAACCACTTGCAGTTATCTGTTAACCGGTATGACCGCCAAAAACTGGCTTTGGTTTTTTATCTGGTTCGGTTTGGGACTAATCGTTTATTTCGCATACAGCCGCAAACACAGCCGTTTGAACACCGAAAAGGCATGATTTTGGGTTGATGCTAACAAAGTATAACACAAGGCACATTAGGTGCTTTGCAAAACCTTTATATCTTTAAGCACCAAAAAACAGGATAAGCATGAGTCAACCTTCTTCAACACAACATCCAAAAGGGCTTTATGTGCTCTTTTTTACCGAAATGTGGGAGCGTTTCGGTTACTATTTAATGTTAGGTATTTTTTCCTTGTACATGATTGACGCATGGGAAAACGGTGGAATGGGTTTTACCGGACAAAGGAAATCTGATATCTATGGTACCTATATCGGTTTGGTTTACCTCACTCCGTTTATTGGCGGTTTACTAGCAGACAGGATTTTAGGATATCGGAGATCAATTTTTATTGGCGGTTCATTAATGGCAGCGGGTTATCTCGGGCTATCTATTCATAATGAAACAGCATTTTTTGTCTCACTGTTATTAATCATTTTAGGTAATGGTTTTTTCAAACCAAATATCTCCACTATGGTTGGTAACCTTTATAATGATGACCGTTATAAAGCAAACAAAGATGCCGGATACAACATTTTTTATATGGGTATAAACGTAGGTGCATTTATTTGCAACTTCGTCGCCGCATTTATGCGCATAAACTATGGATGGGGGTTTGCTTTTATAGCTGCAGGTATAGGTATGATATTAGGTTTAATCATTTTTGCTGCTGGCACAAAACATGTTAAAGAAGCAGATGTATTAAAGCCTGTTAAACCGGGTGACCTATCTACAGGAAAAATTTTAGGTGCAGTATTATTACCAATGTTTGGATTCGGATTGTTAGGTTATTTTATTAATGGTATAACCGGTCCTGATAATTTAAATGGAAATATTTTAGGCACTGACACCAATGATGCATTTATTTTTGGTTGTATACCGGTAGTTTTATTTTTCCTGTATTTAATGTTTAAATCCGATAAGGAAGATCGTCGCCCGATTGCGGCATTATTAAGTGTATATGCCTGTATTGTGATTTTTTGGGCTGTATTCCATCAAAATGGTGATGCTTTAACTGTTTGGGCGGAAGAATATTCACATCGTAAAATGAGCGATGGTGTGGCCAATGTTGCAGAAAATGTTGGTATGGCACAAACAGTAAATTATCACCCTTCAGTTGAATATAATGATGAAGAGTTTAGTAATTATCTTGCAGGTTTAGGACATACACGTGATTCATTAACAAATGCCGGTAACGAATCTGCTGCAAAAGCTGTCAGCGATGAAATTGCTGTACGCTCAGCATCACATCGGTATTTCGAAAATTTACCGGAAGAAAATCGACCGGCTCCCGGTGGTGATTTAAAATTAGTATCTACAGAATTATATCAATCTATAAACCCTTTCTGGGTTGTATTATTAACTCCGCTTGTAGTAGGTGTATTCGGATTTTTACGAAAAAAAGGTAAGGAGCCAACAACACCAACAAAAATTGCAATTGGTTTAGTAATTACTGCTTTAAGCGCATTAGTAATTATGGGATTATCTTTAGTAAGTAAATTATCACCACCACGCTTAACAGCTTTAATGATGGGTGGATTTTTCCTTTCAACTTCTGTAGGTAATAAACTTGCAGGTATATTATCCAGTAACTTCGAAGCAACCGATAATAAAGGTGGATTTTTCTTCACCAACTTCGTTTTAGTTATGATTGCTGCTGCAATGTTATTTGCTTTATTAAAATGGTTAAATGGAGTTATGAAAGAAAAGGGAGTAAATTAATTAAATATTAAAATAATAATTATGAGTGAGCCAATAGATGAAATATTAATTGATAAACACGCTGCTGCTGTAAACCCTGAATTAGAAAAAATTCAATCGTTTACCAGTAAATACCCTAAACAATTATGGTATTTATTTACAGTGGAAATGTGGGAGCGTTTTTGTTTTTACGGAATGCGCGGAATGCTAACGGTTTTTATGGCAAGTCAACTTGGCTTAACCGATAAAGCTGCCAACTTGCAATACGGCGCAATTCAGGCATTTGTTTATGCATTTACTTTTATTGGCGGTTTGTTTGCCGACAAAATTCTTGGATTTAGGAAATCATTATTTTGGGGTGCTTTAATGATGATTGCCGGCGGATTTATTATTGCCGCTGCACCGGAAGATTTATTTTATATCGGTATTTGTTTTTCCATTATCGGTACCGGTTTCTTTAAGCCAAATATTTCTACCATGGTGGGTCAGTTGTATAAAGATGGAGACCCGCGTCGTGATGCCGGATTTAGTTTATTTTATTCGGGAATTAACTTAGGGGCTTTCCTGGGTGGTATCATTATGGTTTGGGTTGGTTTACATCAATCATGGAGTATGGCTTTCGCTTTAGTTGGTGTGGCTATGTCTATAAGTATTATTATTTTCTGGTTTACTCAAAAATCGTTAGGGCCAATCGGACTTTCTCCGCTTAGTATTAAAATGCCTGCATCAAAACGCAGAATAATGGAGGTGGCAACCTATATCGGCTCATTGATTGCTATTCCAATCATTTTAATTTTAGTAAAAAATAGTAACTATACCGATATGGTAATGTATATCGTTGGACCGGTTGCATTATTGTATGTATTAATTGAAATGAGAAAATATGATGCTGTTGCAAGAAAAAAATTAACAGCAGCCTTGATATTTATTGTTTTTTCAATTTTCTTCTGGGCATTTTTCGAACAAAGTGGCGGTTCATTAGCATTGTTTGCTTATAATAATTTGCATAATACTTTGTTTGGCGTAACCATAGATCCTAACGTAGTAAATAATTCAGCGAATTCACTTTTCGTAATCATTTTTGCACCACTACTTGGTTTGGTTTGGATTGCAATGGCGAAACGTAAAAAAGAACCTAATTCAGGTGTTAAATTCGGATTGGGCTTTTTATTATTGGCGGCAGCATTTTACATTTTTTATTACACCATTAATTTTGCAAACGAAGCCGGATTAACTTCACTCGAAATATTTACATTAGGTTATTTTGTAATCACATTTGGTGAGTTGTGTTTATCGCCAATCGGATTATCGTTAATGACAAAATTATCACCGCAACCAATGCAGGGATTAATGATGGGGATGTGGTTTTTAGCCAGTGCTTATGGCCAGTACGCTGCAGGGTTGTTAGGCGCAGGTATGAGTGTTGCAAGTGAAGAAGCAACAGCTTATGAAAAACTGGTTTCATATACCAACGGATATGAACAACTTGCAATTTATGCGCTCGTTGCAGGTGTTGCATTATTGCTGCTTTCACCTGTAATTAAACGCTTAATGGGCTCAACAAGATAAATTCAGAAATTGCCGTAACAATTGTTACGCAACCTAAACATTATAAATCCTATTTTTACACCGTCTCAGCTCACCTGGGGCGGTTTTTTTATGGAAATATTCGGATACTTTGCTGCTTTATTGGTTGGCCTCACGCTCGGTTTAATGGGTGCGGGGGGAAGTATTTTAACAGTTCCTATTTTAGTTTATCTCTTTAAAATTGACGCAGAACTCAGTACTGCATATTCGTTATTTATAGTTGGAATTACAGCTCTGATTGGTGCCCTGCCGAATATGAAAAGAAACACCATTAATTATAAGGCAGCCATTATATTTTTTATCCCCAGTCTGAGCGCAGTGTATTTTACCAGAACCGTAATTCTGAAAGCAATTCCCGAAATAATTTTTACAATTGGTGATCTGGTGGTTACAAAAGATGTGGCTTTGTTATTACTATTTGCTATCGTAATGATAATTGCTGCCACAACAATGATTAGAAGGCGTAAAACCGATGATGCTAAACTAAACACCGATTATAAAATTAATATCCCAATGATGGTCATCCTCGGATTGGCCGTTGGTTTGCTTACCGGTTTGATTGGTGCTGGCGGCGGATTTCTTATTATACCGGCATTGGTAGTATTTGCACGATTGCCTATGAAAACGGCAATTGGCACTTCCCTGCTCATAATTGCCATAAATTCAATGGTTGGTTTTATTGGAGATGTTGAAGCCAGACCGTTTATAGATGTTCAGTTTATGCTGATATTTTCAGCAATTACCATAGTGGGCATACTTTTTGGCTCATGGTTGAGTAATTTTGTTCAGGGAGCCAAATTAAAAGGTGCCTTTGGATGGTTCGTTTTGGGAATGGGAATTCTTATTATTATGGAGGAATTATTTCTCGAATTATAATGTTATAACAAGTGATTTATCGGATAAAAATGAGTAAAAAAATGATTGTTATTGCTGTGCTGCTTTTAATTGTTTCAATATTTGTTACAGTTAAACACGTGCAGGCTCAAGCGCATGTTGAAAGCAAAAGTTTCGACCTGATGTTGTCTACGTTATTAGCACATGATGTAACCGAAACCGGAATTGCTGATATTCCTGCCGATTCAAATATTATTTATATCGATGCACGCGAAAAAGCTGAATATGATGTAAGTCATATTAAGAACGCAATATGGGTTGGTTACGACGATTACAATAGCACAAGAATAGATAGTTTAGATAAAGAAGCAACCTATATTGTTTATTGTTCAGTTGGTTATCGTTCTGAAAAAATTACCGATTTGATGGAAGTAAACGGCTTTTTATTTGTCTCCAATTTATACGGCGGCATTTTTGAATGGATGAATCAGGATTTACCTGTGTATGATAACGCCGGCAACCAAACCATGAAAGTGCATGCGTACTCACCAAAATGGGGCATTTGGCTCAATAAAGGGGAAAAGGTTTACGAATAAAAATTACAGTTCATGTTATGTGATATTCATCACCAATACACCTTGAAACAGGTTGTATTTTTACACTTGAGCAATTAAACCAAACTATGGAAAAGTATCTTAATCTTTTTCTGCAATCCTTTACGAATTACTGGAATTATTTTACCCACGAAATTATTAACCCGCACTGGGGTAATTATTTTTATTGGCTGATAGGCATTAGTCTGATTGTTTGGTCGCTCGAAATTCTTTTTCCATGGCGCAAAACCCAGAAAATTATCCGCGAAGATTTTTGGATGGATGCTTTTTATATGTTTTTTAATTTTTTCCTGTTTTCCTTAATCGGCTTTTATGCCGTGTCAAATGTTTTTGTTGAATTATTTAACGATTTTTTGGCATTATTCGGTATAACCAACGGCATTGCTATTGAAATTAATACCCTGCCTTTTTGGGCGAAAATTACCTTCGCATTTATATTAAAAGATTTTATCCAATGGAATGTACATCGTTTATTACATGCCAATAAATATTTATGGCAATTTCATAAAGTGCACCACAGCGTAAAACAAATGGGTTTCGCCGCACATTTGCGCTTCCATTGGATGGAAAATGTAATTTATCGCTCTATTCAATACATTCCCTTAGCCATGTTAGGCTTTGGTATCAATGATTATATCTTGGCCAATCTTATCGCATTAGTAATCGGACATTTTAATCACGCCAATATTAACATTCAACTCGGACCGCTGAAATACATTTTTAATAATCCGCAAATGCATATCTGGCATCACGCAAAATATATTCCTGCCGATAAATCAAAAGGTATCAACTTCGGCATCAGTCTGAGTATTTGGGACTATCTCTTCAAAACAAATTACATCCCTCATTCAGGCCGCGACATCGAACTTGGCTGGCCCGGCGATGATCATTTCCCTAAAGACTTCATCCACCAGGAAATCTACCCCGCCGCAGCCGAAAAAGAGCCTTGAGTAAATTGAACTGTTTGAAGTTACGGCTGCAAGAATTAGAATCCCTAACGGCAGACACATCAACACATTAGTACACCAGCACCGAATGCACTTCCAAGTCTAATCCTGCTGTTAATTTGCACATTGGTTCAATCCCACATTGTTACATTAATCAGCACATTAGCACATCATCACATCAGCACATTAGCGCTTTAAGTATTAAATTTGCAGCGATGAGTCTGAAATACAAAAGAATACTCCTAAAACTCAGCGGAGAAGCGCTGATGGGCAACCAGAACTTCGGAATTGACCCAATTCGTTTACAGCAATATGCACAAGATATCAAAACAGCTTCTGAAGCCGGGGTTCAAATCGCAATTGTGATAGGCGGAGGCAATATTTTCAGAGGCATGAGTGGCGTTGGCTCCGGAATCGATCGTGCTCAGGGCGATTATATGGGTATGCTGGCTACTGTAATTAACGGTATGGCATTACAAAGTGCCCTCGAAAATGTTGGCCTTTACACTCGTTTGCTCTCAGCAATTAAAATGGAACAAATTTGCGAACCCTATATCCGCCGCCGCGCAATTCGTCACCTTGAAAAAGGCCGGATCGTAATTTTTGGCGCCGGAACCGGTAACCCATATTTTACCACCGATACCGCAGCCAGTTTGCGCGCTATTGAAGTAGAAGCTGATGTAATTTTAAAAGGAACACGCGTTGATGGTGTATATACCGCCGATCCTGAAAAAGACCCGAATGCAACAAAATTCGATACCATTTCTTTCAGAGAAGTAATTACACGTAACCTGAATGTTATGGATATGACGGCATTTACTTTATGCGAAGAAAATAATTTACCGATTATTGTATTTGATATGAATAAACAAGGCAACCTCGAAAAATTACTGGCTGGAGATAATGTTGGTACCCTTGTAGCAGGAAAATAAAAACAAATTAATCTATCTATAAATAACAGCTATATGAATGAAGATGAATTAAGTCTTACGATAGACATGGCTCAGGAAACAATGCAAAAAGCCATTAAACATCTTGAAGTAGAATTAACACATGTTAGAGCCGGTCGCGCAACACTAGGCATTCTTGATAATGTTCGCGTAGAATATTACGGCGCACCAACACCTTTACATCAGGTAAGTAATCTCTCAACACCGGATGCTCGAACAATTACCATTCAGGCATGGGATAAAAAAATGTTAGGCGAAATTGAAAAAGCAATTTTAGCAGCCAACATCGGATTAACTCCCGTAAACAATGGTGATATTATCCGTTTAATTATGCCACCACTTACTGAAGAACGTCGTAAAGATTTAGTAAAGCAGATAAAACACATGGGCGAAAATACCAAAGTTGCCATCCGCAATATTCGTAAAGATGCCAATGAGGATATTAAAAAATTACAAAAAGACGGTTTGCCGGAAGATATGGCTAAAGATGGTGAAGACCAGGTTCAAAATCTCACCGATAAATTTATTGCTGAAGTAGATAAACATCTCGCAGTAAAAGAACAAGAAATAATGACTGTATAACATTTGCTAATTTGCTAATCAGCTAATTGCTTAATTATGAACTATCGTAAAGAAAAAGACACCATGGGCGTGGTTGAAGTACCTGCCGATGTGTATTGGGGCGCACAAACTCAACGCTCTATCATGAATTTTCCTATTGCTCAGGATATTAATAAAATGCCTAAAGAAATTATTGCTGCATTTGCATATTTAAAAAAAGCTGCTGCATTAACTAATAATCAATTAGGTGTTTTGGATGCAGAAAAATGTGCTATTATAGGAAAAGTGTGTGATGAAATATTGGAAAATAAATTAACATCACAGTTCCCACTTGTTGTTTGGCAAACGGGTTCAGGAACACAAAGTAATATGAATGTGAACGAAGTAATTGCTTACCGTGCACACGTATTAATGGGTGGCAGTTTGATGGACGAAAAAAAATCAATTCACCCAAACGATGATGTAAATAAATCGCAATCGTCAAATGATACGTTTCCGACAGCCATGCATATTGCGGCATATAAAATATTAATAGAAAATACTATTCCCGGAATTGAAAAATTGCGTGATACCCTGCAGGCTAAATCAAATGCATTTATGCACGTGGTAAAAATTGGCAGAACACATTTTATGGATGCCACACCATTAACCCTCGGACAGGAAATGAGTGGTTATGTATCGCAATTAAATCACGGACTAAAAGCAATTAAAAATACCTTAGCACATTTAAGCGAATTAGCTTTAGGTGGAACTGCAGTTGGAACCGGAATAAATACACCTGATGGATATTCCGAATTAGTAGCAAAAAACATTGCTGAATTAACAGATTTACCTTTCATAACCGCAGAAAATAAATTTGAAGCATTAGCTGCACACGATGCAATTGTGGAAGCACACGGCGCATTAAAAACCGTAGCGGTTTCCTTAATGAAAATAGCGAACGATATTCGTATGTTATCAAGTGGGCCGCGCAGTGGAATCGGTGAAATTCATATTCCTGATAATGAACCTGGCTCATCTATTATGCCGGGTAAAGTAAATCCTACACAATGTGAAGCTTTAACTATGGTTGCCGCCCAGGTAATGGGAAATGACGTTGCCATAAATATTGGTGGTGCAACAGGCCATTTTGAATTAAATGTATTTAAGCCACTCATGATTTACAATTTCTTACATAGTGCAAGATTAATTGGAGATGCATGTGTTTCATTTAATGATAATTGTGCCGTAGGTATCGAACCTATTGAAGCAAATATTAAAAAGCACGTAGATAATTCGTTAATGCTGGTAACCGCACTGAACACAAAAATTGGTTACTATAAAGCAGCAGAAATTGCACAAACTGCACATAAACAAAACAAAACCCTCAAACAAGTTGCCGTTGAATTAGGTTATTTAACACCTGAACAATTCGACGAGTGGGTGATACCGATGCAAATGGTTGGTAAAATTTAAATTAGCGACACGCATTTAAATTACAACATATATTGCAACAAAAACATTTTTTAAAATGGTTGATAATCTCTGCGCATAAACCAAACTTGAACACCACTGGTTTGGTTTTTCCATGTTTTATAGACCTTAAACCCGAACCGTTCGTAAACTTTTTTATTTTTTTCTAATGTAGTCTCAGCATAAATTGGAACCTGCATTTGCGATGCCTGCTGAAATAATGCAATCGTTAAATCGCGGGCTGAAGTTTTGGGTTGCTCTTCTGCAAGCACGCCAAAAAACCAGAAGTATAAATAATTCCCATCTGAAGGACGCTGTGATTTCACAAAATTATCGTGCATAAAAATGGGTAATAATTTACTGATATGAATGGCTTTTAATATCATCTTCGCCATCAAAAACAAATCAGAAATTTTTAGATTTTTAGTGTAATGATAACATATTGCTACCCCTTTATTGTTATCTGAAATATATACACCGTTTCTTTTTATGGCAAAATCAAAAGCATATTCCGCTATCGCCTGAATGCGTTTATTCACCTTGCGGTCGTTTTTAACCATAAACTGAATAGTGGGGTTTGACTTAAACATGGTAACAATTATGGATACCACGGTAGTTCTGTCTGTAATGGTTGCTAATCGCATAATGGTTTATTTAAAATTCATCTTTTAAACCGCGAATTTTTAATAAGGTAAAATGTTCGCGGATCGCAGATAATAATGTGGGTGATTCAAAATAAGTAATACCATATTCCCGGGTGGTTTGTTGTATAATTGGTGTAATGGCGTTATAATGCACATGTGAAATACCGGGAAAAATATGATGTGCTACATGATGATTAAAACCGCCGAAAAACCAGGTGATAAATTTATTTTTAGTAGCAAAATCGGCAGTCGTTTTTAGTTGATGTATTTCCCAGGAGTAGGGGAGCTGGTTGTTTATTGGTTGCACAAACGCTTGTTGTGAACCTACATGGGTGCTAACCAATGCCAGCGTAACAGTTAATCCTGCACTGATATTAAACATGAGGAATGCAAATAAGGCATGAGCTAATGCTACATCCAACCATAAAACAGGAACTATAATCATTAAAAAAAGAAAACTGAATTTTGAAACCAACAATAAAAAAATCTGTCCTCCAGGGTGTCGCTGAATAATTTTATTGCCGAAACGATGTGAAAAAATGTCTTTTAAGTCGCGGTAAAAAAACCAGTTGAGTGTATAAATACTAAATAGAAAAGGCATGTAAACATATTGCAATTGATGAAACCAAAGATGCTTTTGCTTTGAATGTAAACGAATTATTTTAGACTGAGCAATATCCTGATCCCAATCAGGTACATTGGTATAGGCATGATGTGCATGAATGTGTCGGAGTTTCCAGAAGTAGGTGCTGGTTCCAAATAAATAAAAAACACAGGAGCCAAGTTTATTGATAAATTTATTGCCTGAAAAATTATTGTGTACTGCATCGTGCCCAATATTTAAAATAATAGGCAATGCAATAATGCCGGTTAAAATATTACATAAATAAAATAACCAAAGGGTTTGCGAATTAAAAATTAAAACTAATCTGATGAGCACAAACAACAGTAATAAAAAAACTGCACGCGGCATTAATTTATTTCCCGCATGTGTCGTTTGCTTTGTGTCTTTGAAATATTGCGCTACATTTTTTCGCAGGGTATAAATAAATTGTTTTTCGTAATTGTCGGGTTGAGCATAAAGTGGTTTGGCTGACATATTGTTTTTCAGTCAAAGGTGTAGGGAAACGAGAGTGCTCTGAAACGGGATATTGCAATCGGGAAATAATTCATTTGCATTTTTTGCAACAGATTTTCATTTTTTAACAATTATGCGCAAAAAATGCAATTTAGATTTAATCTGAAATGTCACATATTGTATTAAAACCACGAAAAAAGTATCGTTTTTGTTGATAACCTTACTTTCTGCGTTACCTTTTGTCATATATTTGCAACAAACATCACAATTATGAAAAACAAACTTTTACTTGTTGCTTTTGTCCTCACTTTAGGCCTTGCAACTAAAACTACTCAAGCTCAGGTTTTTTATGAAGGCGTAAACCATCTTAATGTTGGTGTTGGCCTCGGCGGTTACGGTTCATATGCATACATTTCCGGTTCAGATTACAGCCGTACACCAACCATTTTCCTTTCTTTTGATCACGGTTTTATGGACGATTTAGGTCCGGGTAACCTGGGTTTAGGCGCGTTTCTTGGATTTTCTTCCGCACACGCAAATTATAACTATGCCGGTTTAGGTTACGAGTGGGATTACAAATGGTCAAACTTTGTAATTGGTGCCAGAGGAACATACCATTTATTACTGGATGTAGATAATGTGGATTTATATGGTGCCTTAAGCCTTGGTTTATGGGCGCAAACCTATAAATATACAAACACTGACCCTTATTGGAACGGTACCCTTGATGCAAGCGATACTTATATGAACCTTTATTATGCTTTCAGCGTAGGTGGTAAATATATGTTCAGCGAAAATTTTGGTGCTTTTGCTGAATTAGGTTATGATGTTGCTTACTTAAAATTAGGCGTTACATTAGGATTATAATTCCTCAAAACAATATTAAAAATCCGGATAGGTATTAAACTTATCCGGATTTTTTATTTATAAATTAAGTCAGTTTCTACTATTTAATCTCCTCGTAATCAACGTACTCGCCGCCTTCCTTTTTTTGTTGAGGTTCTGCAGTTCTTTTTGGAGTATTATTTGGTTTGGGTCTGTTATTATTTGTATTTGGTTGTAAAATTCCCTGCATCATTGGTTTAATTACAATCCAATAAACAATAATTATAAATGCTACCCAGGCTAAATCTGACATGTTTGAATGTTAATCAGGATGCAAAGTTAATAATTCTAAATTAATGAGGGATGAGTGATGAGGAATGAGTGATGAATAATGAGGAATGAGCGGTTCGGAATAAACAAGGAAATTAAGATTTTTTATTTCTCATTATTCGCAAACTGAACATTTTCATAACAGCCGGAACCGCTAAGAAACAAAGGCCGCGAAGTTGCACAAAGATCATATTACAATTTACTTAGCGTTACTTAGTGGCCTTAGCGGCTTTGAGGTTTAATGGTTATGAGTAATGAAGGATGAGAAATGAGTGGTTTTGAGTAAAGATGAAATTACGATTATTTATTTTTCATTATTCTAAAATTTTCATTTTAATAACAGCCCAAACCACAGAGGAACCCAAAGGAAATACACGGAGGGCACAGAGAATTTTGGCTTAAATTGTTATTTATGGTGATTAATTTTCAATAAATGGTATAATTAAATTTTTCGAAAAATTCTTGGTGAACTTTGTGGGCTGTTTCTCTGTGAACTTTGTGGTTTCGGCTGTTTAATTCACGATGTGTGCGAAGATTAATGGCAATTGAAAAAAATATAGGTAACAATTGACCGCAAAATTTAATTTGAATATAACTGTAATTTTTATTCGGATTTAACAGCAAAAACTGTAAAAGTCGAATTTCAGTCTACACCGCTCATCACTCATGTTCGCCCCGGCGAACAACTCATTACTCATCTTACCTGCTCAAATACATGCTCTTCTTCGAATACATTTCTCTGAACGCAGGATCAGTTAAATCAGCAATAAATCGGATGGCTTCACCGGTCGATTTCATTTCAGGACCTAATTCCTTATTTACATTCGGGAATTTATCGAAACTGAAAACAGGTTCTTTAATTGCATAACCAACCAGCTTTTTATCATAAGTAAACTCAGATAATTTTTTCACACCTAACATTACTTTAGTCGCAATATTTAAATATGGAATCTGATAGGCTTTTGCAATAAACGGAGTAGTTCGTGATGCACGCGGATTGGCTTCAATCACATACACCTTTTCATTTTTAATCGCGAATTGGATATTAATTAATCCGCGGATATTTAAAGCGTGTGCAATTTTTTTCGTGTAATCCTGCATTTGCTCAATTACATGTGCACTTAAATGAAACGGAGGCAATACCGCACTCGAATCACCACTGTGAATACCGGCCGGTTCAATATGTTCCATAATGCCCATTACGTGCACATCAGTGCCATCACAAATCGCATCAATTTCAGCTTCCTCAGCACGGTCAAGGAAATGGTCAATTAATATTCTGTTATCGGGAAAATGTTTTAAAATTCCGATCACACTACGCTCTAATTCTTCATCATTAATTACAATGCGCATGCGTTGTCCGCCTAATACATAACTCGGACGAACCAACACAGGATAACCAATGCGATGTGCAACTTCAGTAGCTTCTTCAACAGTAGTTGCTGCACCATATTCAGGATATGGAATACCTAAATCTTTTAATAAATCAGAAAATCTTCCGCGATCTTCCGCAATATCCATATTATCGTAACTGGTGCCAATTATTTTAATACCTTTTTCATGTAATTGTTTCGCCAATTTTAAGGCAGTTTGTCCGCCCAATTGTACAATTACACCTTCCGGTTTTTCATGTTCAATTAATTCCCATAAATGTTCCCAAAACACAGGTTCAAAATATAATTTATCGGCAATATCAAAATCGGTAGAAACAGTTTCCGGATTACAATTTACCATAATGGCTTCATAACCACTTTCTTTTATTGCTAGTACACCATGCACACAACAATAATCAAACTCAATACCCTGACCAATTCTGTTTGGACCCGAACCTAATACAATTACTTTTTTCTTGTCGCTGCGTACACTTTCATTTTCATCTTCAAAAGTAGAGTAGTAATAAGGTGTTTTTGCTTCAAATTCTGCTGCACAAGTATCAACTAATTTGTAAGTGCGTTTAATACCTAAACTGCGACGGTGATTATATACTTCTTCTTCTGTGCAATTACCTAAATTATTCGCAATTTGTAAATCACTATACCCTTTTTGTTTTAAGGTAAGTAATAATTTATGTGGAATATTATTTAACTGATAACGACGAACTTCTTTTTCAATTTTTACTAATTCCTGAATCTGCATTAAAAACCAGGGGTCAATTAAACTTTGGTTGTGAATAGTTCTCACCGGCACACCAAGGTCCATCGCTTTTTTAATATTAAATATGCGATCCCAATGTGGTTTCGCTAAGCTGTCGATAATTTCCTGACTCGATTTATAAAAACCTTTTTCGCCGCCGAGACCAATTTTATTATTTTCTAAACTCTGACAAGCTTTTTGTAATGCTTCCTGAAAACTGCGGCCGATGCTCATTACCTCGCCAACACTTTTCATTTGTAATCCTAAAGTATCATCTGCTCCCGGAAATTTATCAAAATTCCAACGCGGCATTTTTACCACAACATAATCTAAAGCCGGTTCAAAATATGCCGATGTAGATTTTGTAATTTGATTACTCAATTCATCTAAGCGATAACCAATAGCAAGTTTAGCAGCAATTTTCGCAATCGGATAACCGGTAGCTTTCGATGCCAAGGCCGATGAACGTGAAACCCGCGGATTAATTTCAATCGCAATTAATTGTTCCGTATACGGATCTTGTGCAAACTGCACATTACAACCACCCGCAAAATTGCCCATGGCGCGCATCATTTTTATTGAAAGGTTGCGCATTTCCTGGTAACAGGTATCACTCAGCGTCATAGCCGGAGCAACGGTAATCGAGTCGCCGGTATGAACACCCATAGGGTCAAGATTTTCAACCACGCAAATAATTACCACATTGTCTGCAGCATCGCGCAAAAGTTCCAATTCAAACTCCTTCCAGCCCAAAACAGCTTTTTCAACCAAAACCTCATGTGTAGGTGAAGCGGTTAAACCCCGCATCAGCGCTGCATCCAGCTCATCTTTATTTTGCACGAATCCACCACCTGTTCCACCAAGGGTAAACGAAGGGCGAATTACTAGCGGAAATCCTATTTGTTGCGCAAATTCTTTTCCTTCCAAAAACGAGTTCGCAACATGACTTTTTGCCACCGAAATGCCCAATTCTACCATCAATTGTCTGAACAACTCACGGTTTTCAGCACGGTCGATGGCTTCTATGTCAACACCAATGAGGCGACAATTATATTTAGCCCAAATGCCCATTTCAAAGGCCTCTTTGGCAAGATTCAAGGCCGTTTGTCCGCCCATAGTAGGCAAAACAGCGTCAATCGGAGTGCCTTTTTCGATGTTTTCCACCAAAATTTTCTCCAGCGAGCCCACATTCAGTGGCCACAGGTAAATCTGGTCGGCCGTAACCGGGTCGGTCATAATAGTAGCCGGGTTGCTATTGATAAGGCTCACTTTGATCCCTTCCTCGCGCAAACTCCTGCTGGCCTGCGATCCTGAGTAGTCAAACTCACAAGCCTGACCAATAATAATTGGCCCACTTCCTATAATCAATACGTGCTGAATCGAATTATCTTTCGGCATAAAATGGTTTCTGGTAAAAAATTTGGAAAATAGTGTGACCTGCTAAAAACTGTAGAAATCTATCGCGGGCCTGAAAATGCATTTCAGGATGCAAATATAAATCAAAAATTGGAGCAGGGCAATTTTTCTTTCTATCGCAATCGTACCTGCTCTCCGCTGCAACTCCCGCTGCATGAGCATTTTAATGGCTTATAACTTGTTAATAATTAACATAATCCGATAAAAATGACACCCATCAGCAGCGGGGGTTTTCGCTGCGATCAGGGCTAGAGGATACTTATGTGCACGCCAAGGAAAAAATCTCAATTCATCTCAAAACCGGCTGTTTAATCAGCACATTAGCACATTAGCACATTAGCACATTAATTCATCAGGGCTAGGAAATACTGTGTGCACGCCAGGGCTTGAATTTTGAATTAGCAAATTAGCTGATTAGCAGATTAGCTGATGGGGTTCGGTGTTTGGATGACATTTTATATTCAAATTCGGATTTTTAATTAACCTATTACTCTTTTTTTTTAAACGCAAAGACCAAAGAGAAAATACACACAGAGAAACCACAGAGTAATGCTTCGAAAATTCAACTTTCAAGCAATAAATCTTCAATAAAAACTATCAATTACATCCCAACTAAAAATTCTCCGTGTCCTCTGTGTGTTGTTTCTCCGTGCACTCCGTGGTTACCCTTCGCAAATTATAAATCAACGCAGCAAATTAAATTCTAACTCAAAATCGGCTGTTCCATTGGGTACATCGGTACATTGGTACATTAGCCACCCTCCAAAAATAGCTCCGAATAAAATTCACACTCAAAATCAATTGGTTAATCAAACACAAGTGTTTTAACCACAATTATTACCTTTAAAGCTGAAGTAGTTATTTTGGGAACCACAATTAATATACGCTATAAACATTCTGCGATTCATTTTACCCGTTATGGAAAAGGTGCAGCAACACTTTTTGCATTTCACGGATTTAGTGAAACGGGAACAAGTTTTTTACCACTAGTTCCCATTTTGGGAAAACGTTATACCATTTATGCTTTTGATTTACCTTTCCATGGCGGTACAAAATGGTTAGAAAAACAACCTTTTACAAAGTCTGATTTAGAAGCAATTATTTTACAATTTTGTAAGGAACATCACATAGTCCATTTTTCACTTTTAGGATTTAGTATGGGCGGAAAATGTGCATTGCACTTAACGCAAGTTATGCCCGAAAAAATTGATGCTTTATGGCTTTTAGCGAGTGATGGAATTAAAACAAATAAAATTTACAACGTTGCCGTATATCCAAAATGGGGCAGAGAATTATTTCGCACAACAATTAATCACCCGGGTTGGTTTTTTGCTGTGGTGAATACGGCAACTTCATTAAAATTATTAACCCCATGGTTGAAAAAATTTACCTACAACCACATGGATACCCGCGAAAAACGTATGCGTTTATATAATACCTGGATCAGCATGGCGGCATTTAATCCGGATATCCAATTAGTAAAACAAAAAATAAATACTTATCAAATTCCGGTGCGTTTGTTTTTTGGTAAACGCGATGAGGTAATTCCTGTTTCAGTAGGTGCATATTTTGCCGAAGGGCTCGACAACTGTGAGCTGATTCAGTTGGAGCGGGGACATTATTTTATCGATGAAAAAATTAATCCTTTTTTGGATGCGGTGTTGTCAGAATTACCCGAAAACAAACAAACAACGATTTAACATGCTCGAAATGAGCAGTTTCGCGGGTTAATAACTACTTTTGCAGCGCATGCTCCTTATTACTATTCTGGTGCTTTTATTAATTGGCGGCTATGTGCTGCTCATCCTGTATTTTTTACTGGGATGGCTGCGCTTAAAAGAATATGTGCCCGGTAATGCAATTCCGGTAACCAGGGTTACTGTTGTTGTGCCAGTTCGCAATGAGGAAAAAAATATTTTAAACCTGCTCGGTAACCTGCGCGATCAACAATACAATAAAGATTTATTTGAGGTAATTGTAGTAGATGACCACTCAACCGACAATACCTTAAAACTGATAAACGGGTTTTCAATGTCGAACTTGCGGGTAATTGCTCTAAAAGATGATCCGGCTTTGGCAGATGCGAGCAGAACAAATAAAAAAATAGGAATTGAAAAGGCGGTGCATGCTGCAAACGGTACATTAATTATGACAACCGATGCCGATTGCCACCCGGGAAGTAACTGGATAAAAACAACAGTAGCCTATTATGAAGCACACAATCCGGTAATGATTGCCGGAATGGTAAGTTATTTTCATGATACCTCATTTCTTGGAAAATTTCAAACACTGGATTTTTTAAGTCTGGTGGGCATTGCTGCGGCAAGTATCCAAAATGGATTTTATAATTTGTGTAATGGTGCAAATCTGGCATATACTAAATCGGCATTTATTGAAGTGGATGGCTTTAGGCAAATCGACCATATTCCAAGTGGTGACGACATGATGCTGATGCATAAAATGGCAAAAAAATTCGGCGATAAAATTGCGTATCTGAAAAATAAAGACAGTATCGTATATACTTCTACAGAAAAAGATTTTGTCACTTTTTGGAATCAGCGTGTACGCTGGACCAGCAAATCGACACATTATGAAGATAAACGTATTACCGGCATTTTGGCCTTTGTTTATCTGGTCAATTTACTCATTGTATTAAATCTGGCCATCGGAATATTTTATCCGCCTATGCTGAAACTCGCTATGTGGATGTTTTTGGCCAAATTGTGTATCGATACTTTGTTCACCTATGCTGTTACTAAATTTTTCAGAAGAGAAAATTTACTTTGGTTATTTTTACCCATGCAGGCTGTACACGTTTTGTACATAATTTTGATAGCCCCGGCGGGTGTATTTGGAAAATACAACTGGAAAGGCAGAAGAATTTAATATTGCGGTTTGCAAGTAAAGCATCATGCGAAAACAAATTACCGGATTCAGTATTTTTATTTTGGTATTGGCAATTATTTTTGCCTGGTTTCGGTACGCTTCTGCTGATGCCAATTTTATTACTGCATTTTTTATCAGCTTAAAAGTAATTTTAATTACCCTTGCGGTTTTATTTATTATTTATTATCCTGCAATTAAATTAATTCGTTTCTGGTGGAAGAAAAAACTGACAAGTGTCGATATCAGAAATAATCAGAAAGCGAAATCATTAAATCGTTTTATTCAGAATGGTAATGCACTGATTGGTTCTATTACCATATTTTATGCTTTAATTCTCGCGTTATTAGCGCACATTATTGCTCCCGATATTACACCTTATGCGAATGACCAAATAAATGAATTGCCATTTAAAGAACCCGGTTACAGTATCATGATTTTAGAGCAGCCGCTGGAATTAAAACCCGGCAAAACAGGTTTTGTAAAATGGCTGATCAACGGAAAAAAAGTCGACTATCGTCAAATTCCGATTACTGCTTACCGGTTTGCAGGTGATACCATAATTGTTGAACGATATATTGGTGATGGCATTGCCGGACAGGAGTTACATTTTTTGATGGAGGATATTACCGGAGAAAAATTAGCTTCCGGAGAAAACAGTAAACAAATAACCAAACATTACATACATAAAAAAACATTTTTATTAGGCACCGACGATTTGGGCCGCGATTATTTAAGCCGGATTTTATTGGGTATTCGGGTATCATTATCTGTTGGTGTGGTTGCAGTTATTATTGCATTATTTATTGGTATACCACTTGGTGCTTTAGCCGGTTTTTATAAACAATATCCGCCATTTATGCGGCTGGGCAAAAAACGTAAATTTTTTTTCCCGGTAGATGGTGCCGTAATGTGGTTTATTAATATTGTGTGGTCAATTCCCACCTTGTTGTTGGTGTTTCCGATTGTATTTGCATTCGGGCAAAATTTTTATACCATTTTTATTGCTGTTGGAATTACCATGTGGGTGGATATTGCACGTATTGTGCGCGGACAGGTATTGCAGGTGCGGGAACAGGAATTTATTCAGGCGGCGAAAACATTCGGCTATTCTGATGGAAGAACCATATTCAGGCATATATTGCCAAATATTACCGGACCGGTTATTGTTATTACAGCGGCAAATTTTGCTTATGCCATTTTAACCGAAGCAGGACTCAGTTTTCTTGGCATTGGAGTGCAGCCACCTGCCCCAAGCTGGGGTTTAATGATTTCAAAATATAAGGATAATTTAATAACTGAACCCTATCTTGCTTTGATTCCGGGCTTTGCAATCACTATCTTAGTGCTCGCATTTTTTATGATTGGCAACGGGCTTAGAGATGCGCTTGATATTAAAAGCCGATTGTGAAACAATAATAAATTGATTTATTTTTAGATGGAATTTTGAATTATGGCAATTGCGGGATTAAATGTGATGGAAATGTTGCGCGACCAGTTGAAATTAAAACAACTGGAGATAGATTCCCTATTGGAAATAACCAAAGCCATAAATTCCAATAAATCGGCCTCCGCATTGTTCGAATTGTTTCATCGTACTTTGAAAGACCAAATTGGGGTTGAAAATATGTTGCTGTATAGTAATAATGGCGACGATTGGGAACCGGTGATCGGAAATAAATTTATTTCGGAACTGAATCCCGATTTAATGAATACATTATTAAAATATAATAAACTCACCGACTTAAGTGCATTAAACGGCGAATTGCCGGATTATTTAAAACAATATGATATTTTAATTCCGGTATTTCACAAAGAAAAGCCACTTGCTTATTTATTAATGAGCAATCCAAGGGTTGAGAGTTATGAACCGCTGGAGGACAAAGTAAAATTTGCTCAAACCGTTACCAATATTATTAGTGTTGCCATCGAAAATAAAAGACTGTTCAAAAAGGAAGTTGAGCAGCAATCGTTTAAAAAAGAATTAGAACTGGCAGCGCAGGTTCAAAGTATGTTGATTCCGGATACACTCCCCAACGATGATAAAATACAAATGGCAGCCATTTATCTGCCGCATCAAAATATAGGTGGCGATTATTATGATGTATTAAAATTGAGCGATGATGAAATGTTTTTTTGTATTGCCGATATTTCCGGTAAAGGAATTGCTGCGGCAATATTAATGGCAAATTTTCAGGCGCAAATTCGTGAGCTCACAAAACGCAATCCGGTTACTATTGAAGAATACATGCATGAATTAAATAAAGGTGTATTAATGAGCACAAAGGGTGAAAAATTCATTACACTTTTTCTTGCAAAATACAACCGCAAAACACGCATATTGAAATACGTTAACTCAGGACATAACCCACCAATATTAATTAATTCGCACGGATATAAATTTTTAGATAAGGGCACTACTATTTTGGGTATGTTCGATGAGCTACCTTCCATAAAAATGGGCCAGGTGCCTATAGTTGAAGATACTGCAATAATTTGCTTTACCGACGGATTAACAGATGTAGTAAACGAAGACAATCAGGTGTTTCCGCTTGATGAATTAATTGGCCTGCTACAAAAAAACTACACCGGCGATATCGCAACCCTCAACAAAAAAATCATCAATGAAATTATGCGCTTTAAAGGTGAAGATGGCGCGGTGAGTGATGATATAACAGTTTTGTCTGTGAAAATACTTCGTTGATTAATGTGCTGATTGAACAGCCGATTTTGAGTGAGAATTTAATTCGGAGCTCACGTTGGGGCTAATCAATATTAGCCCGGCTCATTATGCGATAATTATTCAGCCGAATTTGAGTGAAAATTTAATTCTGAGCGTTGATTTATAATTTGCAAAGGGTAACCACGGAGTTCACGGAGAAACAGCGCACAGAGGTCGCGGAGAATTACGAGTTAAATTTTAATTATGTTTTCCTAATTAAATTTTATTCGTAAAACTTAAATTAACGAATAATTTCTCTGTGCCCTTTGTGTGTATTTTCTCAGTGTTCTTTGTGGTTAAAAAAACAATGCTCCAATAAAATATTTAAGTATAAATAATAACTCAAAAGTATAAGGATTATCAAATTTAGTTGTGATAGAAACGATACAGTGATTTCTAGCCCCGATCGAAATGAAAACAAGCTGATGTACCAATGGAACAGCGGTTATGAGGTTTATTTAAAATTAGCTGCTTGTTGCAATGAAGAGCGGGCAACGATTGTGTGGGTGTGGGGGATGTTGATGCTCCAAATATTAATAAGGTGTTGTTTGCTTAAAATTTAATTGCAACCGAGTAATTAAATTTAAACTGTTGTGTTGAGCTTTTGGTTGCGCTTGTGGTATAAATCGAGGTTGATGAGGATGGCCATGAACATGAAAAATGAGGTGCCTATTTTGTCTGCTTCAATTAAATCGCTTAGTGAAATGTTTACGATAATTGTGATGATGGAAAGGGTTACTGCAAGTGTGATATTTTTATAAAGTTTGTCGGTAAACCTGTTGTATAATGTTTGTCCGTAATACAAAATGGTGACTAACAATGCGACCCAAATTGCAATGCCGATAAAGCCTTGTTCCACTGTTATTTGCAGATAATAATTATGTACAGTTGAATGTTCTTCGTTGCGACTGATATACGTTTCGAATTTATTTACGGTGTATTCTTTGTAATTAAAATAAAACTGACCGGGACCAAAACCTAAAACCGGTTTGTCTTCAATCATGTGCATGGCAGCTACCCATCGATAAATACGTTCGGCACTGGATACATCTTCTAAACTCATGGTTGATTCCATGTGCTCGGAAAAATTGCTGTGATAAATTGTTTTGGTGTATTCCGGTGCATAGTCGAGATACTTATTATTATGCACCATGTAAAAAGCAAAAACAATAACACCAAAAATGGCAATACCTACAGCAGGCAATAATTTATTATATCGAATTAAAAAATATGCAGCAAAGGCACCGGTAACCGATAACCATGATGAGCGAGTGTAGGAAAAATATATACCTGCCAAAATAATAGCCACACCTAATTTCAGCAGCATTTTTTGCCACGTATATTTTTTAAACCAGGAAGTTGCTACAATGGTAAGCGGTAACATTAATGCTAAAAACACGGCATAATTTACGTGATTTCTGAAAAACGGCACCATGGTTTTATTTACTTCGCTAAACCGGAACTGATAATGATAATGATTAATCAGCGTATAAATGGTAAGCACTAGTGTAGGGACAAATAAACACCAAAATGCAGTTTTGTAATCTTTAAAATTTTTAATTACCAATCCGCTCACACAAAAGAAAGAAACAATAAACCAGGTTTTTGCCAATAAATATTTTAATGAGATTACAATTTCGTCGGCAAAAAGTCCTGTAAATAACATCCAAGTAAAATGAATATACAGCACAATTGCAATGGGGTGACTAAAAAAATCGCGGTCCAAAATTTCTCTTTTCATTAATACGAAAAAAAGAAAAGTGAACATGAGCACTATCATAATTGGCTCGGTAGGCAATGTGGTACTAAAACCCGAGCTGGAATAAAATTCTGTTGCGCCCGGTGTTACGAGCAACAACAAGAAAAATATTTTTTTGTAATTAATTACCAGTTGGTAGGCAAATAAAAAGCCAACCGGAGCCAGATAAAACAATGGTTCATTCAGCATAAATCCTGCAAACATCGAAGTGATGGCAAGGACTGTAGCTGTCCAGAAAATATTTAATTCAACAGGTTTTGCCTGCAGATTAAGCATTCTTGATTTGATTTTTAATTTTCCGGTAATTTTCGGTTAGTACCGCAAGAATAATCATAAAGAAAAATGCACCCATTGTTACACCAATTACAATTAGTGAACGCACCGGTTTATCTTTTCTGATTGCAGGATAAGCTGCTTCGGTAATATGAACGGTTGAAAAATCGGTATTTACTGAAGTTTGATTTTGCTCTAATATTTTTTTATTATTATTTAAATCTTCAACTGCGGCAACCAATTTACCATCTAATACCATTAATACTTCCGGACTAACGCCTGTTTTTTTAATGGCAGAAATACTATCGGTTAATTTTGTTACCAGTGCATCTTTTTCTGCTACCTGACTTTTAAATGTTTCTACTACGAGTTTTTTATCGCGCAGCAACATGTCTTTATTATGGTTGTCGATAGTTTCAACTAAATGATTTGCCATTTCGCTGGCCAGGTCTTTATCCTGATCCCAAATAGAAATTTCAATTGCACCGTATTCAGTTTCTATTGTGCTGTAATTACTTAAAAATTCCTTTTTGGTATTATAACGTGACATTTCTTTTGTGGAATCATAACCATAATGCTCCATTAAATGATATTTATTAATAATGTAGTCGATAATACCACTGGTATTGGCAATGGTTAAAATACGGTCAACATCGCTTGCACTACCAAAATATTCGATTTCAATTTCACCTGACGACTGGCTAAATAAAACCTGCCTGTCGGTCATAATTGGATTGGAAGGATAAAAATTAACGGTAGACTTATAATAATTCGGCATAAAGAACCAGGTAAAAATACATGCAGCTATTGCTACAATTACGGTTACTACAATAAGGGGTTTACGCCATTTAGAAATAATTTGAATCAACCTGATTAGGTCGTTGGATTGTTCCATGCTTGAAATTTAGAGTGCAAAGGTAGAAAAACTACATAATTGTTCACTTTTTAAGCAAAGCTTGTCTGAACCCTGCAATAAAAGGCCTTATTTCTCCAAAACGGATTACACCTGAAGGAAATACAGCAGTGATGCTGATTAATCCGCTTAAAACATATCGTATGATCCAGTTTACGGGTAAAAGCGACAGTAACAAATTAACGCCTGTTACTACAATAATAAATAGCACTGCCTGAAAACCCTGTTTTAGTGTGCCCGGTAACGAAAATTGTTTTCCGGCCAGATAAACATGAGCAATTAATACCAGCAACTGTGAAAAAACCGTAGCAACTGCGGAGCCAAGCGCTTTATATTCGGGTATTAGTATCAGGTTGAGGATAAGATTGAGCAGGAAACCGGCCAATGAAATTTTATTGAGCAAACGAATCCGCCCGCCGGCAGTGAGCAGGCTACCATAAATATAAGTGAGACTAATTCCGATGAAACTGACCATCAGCCAGCCTAGAATATCGGCTGAATAGGCGCCACCGGTGGCATAGAGCAGCTGCATAATCTCGTTGCGATAAAAAATTGTGGTAACACCTACACAAACGCTAATCACCAACATGAGCTTGTAACCCAGTTCCAGCAAGGGTTGTATAGGTTCTTTGTTTGCAAATAAACGCGAAAACATGGGCATGAGCAGCCCGGCAAACAAAAATCCGATTATACTCAGAGCATCGAGCAATCTGAATGCTGATGCGTATATACCCGCTTCAAACGCGCCTTCATCTCCTAGCAGTCGTTCTAATAACACGCCATCGGTGCGATAATAGGCAGTCATTAAAAAACCTAATAACGCATAAGGATAACTCTGACGAAACACCGTGTACATAAGCGTTTTGTCAATTTTAAACCGGATTTGCATTTTTTGAGCACCTAAAATGGCAATGGCCACAAAAAGTGAGAGCGCGTAACCAATTATTTGTGCATACACAAACACTTCTGCAGAAATACTAAACGGCAGCAGGGTGGTCCATAAAATTATTCCGCAAATGAGTGAAGTGAGCAGTTTATCGAGCACAGACAAAACGGCATCGGTTTTAAATAGGTGCAGGGCATTGACATTGGAGCGCAAAAAGGCATAAAACGACATTAAAATCTGCATCAAAATCAATAACCACAATAGTTCCAGCTGTTCACCCGAAAAATGAATGCCAAAAGCCGTAATAAAAACCAAAATGGTGTAAACCACACTGAGCACTAATTTTAAGGCAAGGGTAGATACCAGCACACCACCTAATTTTTCGGGCTGACCGGCAATAATGCGATTATTGTAATTATTGATACCAAAATCGAGGATTACCTGAAATAAATAGGCAAAATTGAACAGGGCGAAGTAGGTACCATAGGCATCAGGGCCAATTACATTCTGAACGGAGCGGTCGATGCCAAGAATCCAGAATGGCTTCACCAGCAGGTTCAGCAGCAGTAAAAATCCGATATTGGTGATAAAATTTTTCCGCATTTTTTTGTTGGCGCGCTAAAAATAGTTATTATTGCTTCAAATTAGACGCTAGCGACAAACTTCTACCTAAAGATTTAGTGATACGGCAAACTTCTACGCTTTTTCAGTTCATTATTAAAACAACCTGTATAACATGCTAATAGCTGTTAATACCCGTTTCCTTATTAAGGATAAACTGGAAGGCATTGGATGGTTCACCTATGAAACCATGAAGCGCCTTACGCTCAATCATCCGGAGCATACTTTTCTGTTTTTGTTCGACAGAGAACCTGATCCCGATTTTATTTTTGGAAAAAATGTTAAACCACTCCGCGTTTGGCCACCTGCCCGACACCCGTATTTGTGGAAGTATTGGTTTGATAAAGCCTTGCCGCGTGTATTTAAAAAATACAAACCTGATTTATTTATTTCTACCGACGGATTTTTATCGCTTAAAACCGATGTGCCAACGTTATTGGTAATTCACGATTTGGGATTTGAACATTATCCTACCCATACACCTGAAGTAGTAAGTAATTATTACAGGAAGTACACACCATTGTATGCGCAAAAAGCCGATCGCATTGTAACGGTATCGGAATTTTCAAAAAAAGATATTGTAAAAAATTATCATATCAGTCCCGACAAAGTTGATGTTGCCTATAATGGTGCTAACGATAAATATGTGCCACTTTCGGAAACAGAACAACAAGCAGTGCGCAACAGAACCACCGGTGGTAAACCCTATTTTTTATATGTCGGCTCTGTACATCCACGAAAAAATGTAAAAAATTTATTGCTGGCGTACGATTTACTACGGAAAGAATATTTAACAGAAAATAAATTAGTGATTGCCGGTCGCATGGCATGGAAAACCGATGAAACAAAATTGGTTTACGACAGCATGCAGTTTAAAGACGATGTAATTTTTACCGGTCATTTACAATTAAGTGAACTCACACGACTTATGGCATCAGCGGATGCATTTGTATATCCATCATTATTTGAAGGCTTTGGCATTCCTGTTGTTGAGGCAAGATATTGTGGCGTGCCTGTAATTACATCCGACCGTTCCAGTTTACCTGAAGTAGGTGGCAGCGGCGCCTTGTATTTTAATCCGGAAGATATTACGAATATTAAAGATGTTATGAAACATTTTTTAATGGACAGAGAAAATATTCTGAATGCAGCACGCAAAGCAAAAAATGTAAAAGAGATTTTTAATTGGGATAAAACGGTAAATCGTATTGAAGATGCGATTAATTCTATCAATCATAATTTCAGTAAGCCCAGGCAATCGGCGGAGGTAGCTTGATTTATTCTGAAAGCTGTAAATTCGTGGTAAAATTGTTTTGTATGATACGTTTTCTACGTTTTTGGCAATAGTATTTTCAGGCACCGCTATTTTCGCACAGCAACCAATCAGCCGCTCACCACTGCAACAGTTTCCAGTTGCCGCACAAGTGGTAATGCGCGAAATACACGACGATTTTAATCCGCAATTACAACATCTTGAAATGCCCGCTCCCGGAAGCGAGAGTTATCGCAGGCATTTAATTGATTTAAAATCTGCATTGTACGATGGCAATAAATTTCAACCTACAGGATATAAAAATAATGCGACCGCTTCTTTATCTGCTCCGGAAGTGTTAGCCGGATTTGAAGGAAATATTATGGGTTCCAGTGTGCCAAATGATAACGATATGGCGATTTCAAATAATGGTGATATCATTTCTGTTATAAACTCGTCCATTTATTTTTACGATAATACCAATACCTTATTATTTTATACTTCATTAGCAGCATTTTCTGATACGTTAGATATTCCGGATGCTAAGTTTGACCCAAAAGTTTTATACGACCCAAGAGCAGATAAATTTGTAATGTTGTTTTTGGCGGGATTTGACCCGGAGCATACCAATGTTATTATTGCATTTTCTCAAACTAGCGACCCGCTTGGCGCCTGGAATTTATATTCCATTCCGGGAAATCCGAAAAATAATAATTTATGGACCGATTTTCCCATGTTTGCGTTAACGGAAAATGAATTGTTTTTAACAATCAACCTCATTATTCCCGATGAACCCTGGCAAACAGGATTTAGTGAAACATTAATCTGGCAAATGAGTTTAGATAAAGGATATAATGCTGAACCATTGGATGCTGTTTTTTATGATAGTATTTTTTTCGACAGCAAACCCATTCGCAATTTAAATCCGGTGCGTGGTGGTTCAAATACTTATGGTCCGGATATGTATTTTTTATCGAACAGAAATTTTTCTGAATCAAACGACACCATTTTTATTGTGCATGTAACCGGATTATTAGACGACCCGGGAACAACTGTTGACATAGATTATTCGCTATCAAATATGAATTATGGTGTTCCACCTCAGGCAAGACAATACACCACAAATATTTTTGATACCAACGATGGGCGTATTTTAGGAAGTTATTATGAAAACGGACAAATACAATTTGTATCAAATACATTGGACCCTGCAACAGGATTTTGTGGAATTTATCATGGTATAATTTCTGATTTGGATGGGGCTAAAACAATTGAAGCAAATATTATTGGTGATGATACATTGGATTTAGGTTATCCGAATATTTCCTATACCGGAAAATTTGTTGGTGATGACCAGTCAATAATTACATTCGACCATACTGCACCAACAGTATATGCCGGCATGAGTGCTGTATTTTATAATTGGGGAGATTACAGTGAGTTGGTAAATTTAAAAACCGGTGATACGTATGTAAATATTTTATCAGGTGGCTATGAACGTTGGGGCGATTATACCGGCTCACAAAGAAAATATAATGAGCCGGGTGTTGTTTGGGTAAGTGGAAATTTTGGAAAATTAATTGATGTATTTCCATTTGTGCAACACAATAATGCAACATGGATTGCTTCGTTAAAAAGTACAGTAGAGCCAAATGTAAGTGTTAATGCACCTGAAACAGTTGCAACGCCGGTTGTTTTTCCAAATCCGAGTGCCAATATATTTAATACTAAATTTAATTTAACTGAATCAGGAACAGTGATATTTTATTTGTACGATATTAATGGCAATCTGGTAAAAGAACTATTGCGCAATAAAGCTGAAACCGGAGAAAATATATTTACTTTTTCAACCAACCCGTTAGCAGCAGGTACTTATGTGCTTAAAATTGTGCTGAATAATAAAGTGTTTAACACACAGCCTGTTGTAGTGCAATAATTTATTTACTGCCACATCCATGCTTCAGCACTGTGTGTTGAATTTTAGTTGACGCCAAAAACACTTACCTTCGCGTTTTATTTTTGCATAATGGGAAGAGGTAAATTACGTATTCGTGAGCAGGTTACTATCGACACAATTGCCGACGGCGGCGTTGGTATGGGCAGGGTAGAAGGTAAAGTGATTTTTGTGGAGCAGGTAATTCCCGGCGATGTTGTAGATGTGCAGCAAACAAAAAAATACAAAGATTATGAAATGGGTTATGTTACCCGTTTTCATCAATATTCTCCTTTACGAATAACACCTTTTTGCGACCACTTTCAGGTTTGTGGTGGATGTACATGGCAAAATGTATCGTATGAAACACAATTGTCGTTTAAACAACAATTGGTTGAAGATGCATTTAGAAGAATAGGAAAATTTACACAATTGCCTGCAATAGAAAAAATTACAGGCTCGCCGTTTGATAAATATTATCGTAATAAATTAGAATTTACGTTTACAAATAGTGGTTATATTAATGACCCTGATTTTAAAAAAGAAAATCACGCAGATAAAAAACCGGCATTAGGATTTCATGTGCGCAAACAATTTGCAAATGTGTTTGATATTAAACACTGCTATTTGCAACCAGCTTTGTCGAATGAAATACGGTTGGCATTGAAGTCGTACGGGTTAATGCATGATTTACCTTTTTTTGATTTGCGTGCCAAAACAGGATTTTTGCGTAATGTAATTATACGTAATACTTCCACCGGAAATATCATGGTCATAATTGTGGTGGCAGAAAATAAACCGGAATGGATATTGCCGCTTATGAATCATTTACATGAAACATTCCCTGAAATTTCATCATTATATTATTGCATTAACGAAAAAAATAATGACACCATTTTTGATCAGGATGTGATTTTATTTTCGGGCGAAAAATATATGATTGAACAAATTGATGAGGTTAAATATCATCTCGGACCAAAATCTTTTTTCCAGACGAATTTTGAACAGGCAAAACACCTATATCATAAAACCCTTGAACTGGCTGATTTACAGCCCGATGATGTAGTTTATGATTTTTATACCGGTTTAGGAAGTATTGCACTACTCGCAGCAAAATATTGTAAAAAAGTTGTTGGGGTGGAATTAATTGAGCCGGCTATTGAAGATGCAAAAATGAATGCGACTTTTAACGGAATAACAAATTGTACGTTTATTGCAGGTGATATGGCAAAAATATTTACACCTGAATTTATTACAACACATGGTAAAGCAGATGTAGTAATTACTGATCCGCCACGAGCAGGCATGCATAAAGATGTATGTTTAAATTTACTGGAACTGGCTCCACGTAAAATTGTATATGTAAGTTGTAATCCGGTTACACAAGCGCGTGATATTCAGATATTATCTGAAAAATATGATGTCACTTTATTACAACCTGTTGATATGTTTCCGCAAACTTATCACGTAGAAAATATAGCACTACTCATAAAAAAATCCTGACCATTATAGCCAGGATTTCCGTTCAAAGTTAAGACTAAAAGATTATTCAACAGCTTCGTGGAATACGCCTGCTTCTACCCAAAAATGCCAGTATGTTCCACCGCTTCCACTTGCCCATGTTGTTAAATTAAATGTATTGGTTCCGGCTGCAGTTGCAGGTACTTTATAAACGCGTAATGCTGCATCACTTCGGTCCCATGTTAAAGGACTGCCTGCAACTATTGTTTCCGGATTACCACCCAATTTTTTCAAAAAATAAGCATTGTTTAATCCGTAAACATGACCGATACCGGCTTCATCAATACAAACTGCAGTTTCTTCTTCAACACCAATTCCTCTTGCATCAATGCCATTATCCTGAATTAAACGTGCCATAAATGTAACATGGCGACCTTTGCGGTCAGGATTATTATAATGCGAATCAGTAATAGTATTTATTAAAATCGGAATATCGAGAAAATTATTAAACTGCACACTCACTTTGCTGCCATAAGGATTAGAAAGTGCTTCAGATGATGTTACCGTTCCTTTTTTTGCATCAAAATAACCATCACCTAAAATGGCTAAGCCGGCGCTGGTTCCACCAACAGGAACATGTTTTACGTTTACTAAATAGTTTACTGCATCTTCTACTTTTGAATCTTTCCAGTAGTTAGCATAATCCCATTGATCGCCACCGGCAATAAATAAAGCTTCTGCATTAATTATGGTATTGTATGCATTAATATCGTCAGCATCTTTTTTACCTTTTATTACCAGTGTTTCAATTGAATTTACACCACCAAGGTCTGTATAAACATATGGATTATAACCATCTGCGCCTGTTGCTCTGATAACAACAAAATCGCCACCACCACTTCTCGCAATCATCCATTGAAACGCAGCATCTACATCGGTGCTGCCACCCATTAGTACAAATCCTGCCTGGGTTGTAGTTGTTACATCTGCAGCATCACCGGTTAAATAACGGGTTACTTTCATATTTGCATCAGAAATGCCGGTTTGTTCGTCGATCACCTGCAGCTCAGTCTTGGAGCATGCTGAAAGCAATGTAACAGCAATTAAAATTGATAGTGTTGTTCTCATAATAAAAGTTTTAGTGTGCAATTAGGTAATTGAATTAAAGTCGCTATTCAAAATTACCAATTTACCTTTCTTGGAGGCTTCAATTCAGAAAAAAATACATTACTGTTTAAGGCAAATTGTGACATGAATGAAAACCATGTATATACAGGTTTTTAGGTGCCGGAAGCAGCAAAACCATGATTTTCTTGTAAAATTTACACTGATTTGTGTTCAACTACCACGTTGATTATGAGGTAATTGTGCGATTAGGGCTTTTTTAGTAAACCTTGTAATTTGTCGTAAGCCTGACGGTTCAGACTATTGTTCACAGCTTGTTTGATGTCGCGTTTTTCTAATGAGGTTAAATGAAAACTCAGTGAAGCCCGTTTGTTATTTTCTGATGGTTGATATTCGAAAGTAATTACTTCCATTTTGCCATCTAAAATAATATCCAGATAATTCAATAATTGATCATTTTGATAATCCTGAATTTCCACCCAGTTACTATATAAACTTTCTACAGGGCTGGCGAATTTTTGTAAAACACCATTGCTTAAATCAGTTTTAATACCCAATTCCTGTTCTATAGCGCGCACATTAACTACAATTACACCGGATGTATTTTGTTTAATCCAATCGCTAAAAGTAGCGACAAATTGTGCTGAAGTTTGAATGCCATAATTATCACGTACACCTGCATCCATTACCTGCACTTCAGGTGTTGTTGGCAGATGAACTAAGGGTAAAATATAAGGGAATGTGCAATTCATACGCAATACACTGGAGAATTGCATATTACCGGCTTGCTCTCCGAATAAATAATGTGCATCAATACCATCAACTTCCGGTTCGGTAAAATGTTTATCGCGGAAAACCGGCCGGGCGAGATAACTTACCGGTTGTGTTGAAATATATAATTTCCGATCATCATTAATTATGGTTGGCGTAAAAATCATCATCGGTATGCGCATGTTAAATTCATCGTCAGCATAATCTTTTAATTGTTTATCAAATGCATTGTCTGTATTTTCATTTAACATGGTTTCAAACATATAACCTCTGTCTTTATGATGTTTTGTTTCGGCACTATTAAATGTTTGTAAGGGATAAAATAAATCGTTAACCACCAGTGTGAAACCTAAACCGTTTAATAAATCGGTGCTGATTTTTTCAGTATAGGCATCATCATATAAATTAATTGCGCTGCCATTTATTTGTTGGAGATATAATTCGCGGTAATAAGCTGCCGCCAGCATTCCGCCTGAAGCGCCTGTTATGAGCGGTGTATGCTCCATGAGTTGATGGTTGGTAATACTATCAGCCTGCTGAAACACCTGCATCGCAAACGACATAGCTCGGAGTCCACCACCACTGCAATTAATTACAATCAATTTAGGTTTTGGTCCGTATTTGGGAAATTTGGCGCGCCAGTTTTCCAACATCACCAAGGTGTTCAACATATCGTTTGAAGTATGTGTTGAATCGCTGCCAATTTTCAGTGTGTCGATGGTGTAATTATTTGTTTGATGATAATCAATGCCAATTATTTTATTTTCATAACTCAGCATATCCGATTTCATTAACAAATCAGCAATTAATAGCAGGATAACAAAGAAAAATAATTTCCATGCGCCCATCCAATAATAATATGCGCCTAATAAAACAATCAGAATAGATAACAATAAAGAAATACTTGCACCGGCAGGAATTCTGAACACCGGATTTTCCATTAATAAACTCAATAATAAAATAATACTCACTGATGCAACTTCCACAAACAATGCATTTGCATGATGTTGCTTATATACAGACCGGATTATCGATTCCGGGTAGTGGTCGGCAGAACGTGCGTGTTTCCATCTCAATTTATTATTGATATAATAAGATGTTGTAACAGGGTGATGTGCGGTAACCTCTTCGTGGGTGGGTTCTTCAGGCCCGGGCAGGGCGTCAGGTTGCTGCTTTTTTTTGATTATACCAATTATTTGAAAAATATCTTTATTGGTTCTGAAGAAATACAACATGGAAATCAGAATTACGATAAAGGTACCACAAAACAATCCCAAAATTTGTAATCCGATTGCCCCTAATTGTAACAGTCCGTAACTCGATTGAAACCCAATAATTTCGAATATATAAATCAGAAAAAATAAGCCGGGTAAAAAGGCATTATTTAAACAATAAATTCCGAACGGACGATTTAATGTTGCCAAAAAAGAATACCGATGTGCATTTAAAATATAACTGGTGATATTCCAAACGATAAATAACCCACCGAGTGAAATACCAATTAAAAAGAAGCTTAAAAAATTTACTTTACCAAAATATTCAGGGTCGAGGAACAACAATGGAACACCATAACGTGAGCCTAAAAATCCACCGGTAATACTGATTAAAAAAAGCCAGGTAATAATTAAGAAATGATTCCGCTTTAAATGTGCTATCAGCAATTGAACAGGGAATGCCATGATGAAATTTCGAAAAGCGGATCGAATCATGAATAATTATACGGCAAAAATTTTAGAAGGTTCACTTTTTTGAAAGTCTATATGCTTATATACGTAAGCAGGATGGCCGTTACACTAAACTGACAATTCAATAACAAAATACCGGGAACTTCAATTAAAATAGGGAAAAATAAAAAGTGGAAAGTATATAAAATGGAAATGCTGCATGCTCCTCATCATGCAGCATCCGTTTAGGGGTATGTTGCCTAACCAATAACCTGTAAAGGTTGATAGCAAAGAAAAAGATAAACCCCGAGATTTGCAAATAAATTAAACATTATTTGTAATCTTTGAGAAAATTTAAATATTTTTGACTTAATATTGTTGATAATATAATAAAACCCAACCCTTATGTCAGAAAATTACGAAATTGATAAAGTGGATATACAAATTTTGCACCTTTTGATGCAGAATGCCATGATGCCATTTACGGAAATTGCCCAAAAGATAGGGGTTTCGCCCGGTACCATTCATGTTCGAATGAAAAAAATGGATTCCATAGGGCTTATAAAAAGTTCGCACCTGATGGTAAACCCCATCAAATTAGGATACGGAATTACGGCGTTTTTAGGGGTTTATTTAGATAAAAGTTCTATGTATGATAATGTGGTAAAGGAACTGGAAAAGATCCCGGAAATAGTGGATTGTCACTATATGACAGGAACCTACAGCATGTTCATCAAAATCATCTGTAAAGACACCATGCACCTCAAACAAATACTCCACGATAAAATTCAGCAAATCGGTGGCATAGATCGCACCGAAACCTTCATTTCACTCGAAGAAAGTTTCAGCCGTCCAATGAAGCTGGAGCTTCCAAAAAGGGGATAAGCGATGATAGGTTCAGTCTCAAATTGAACTTTTACGAATTATGAGTGATGAGTTGTCCACCGAGGCGGACATGAGGAATGAGTGGTGCAGGCTTAAATTCGACTTTTGGAGTTTTTGCTGTTACAATCGGCTAAAAATTTCATTTATTTCGTACTGTACTGATTAAGAATACATTTCAATTTTCAATTAAATAAAAAATCTTCGTGCAACTTCGCGGCCTTTGTTCCTTCGCGGTTACGGCTGTTTTAGCAATGAAATTTTTTCTAATAATGAAAAATAAATAAACTTAATTCCAATTTTACTCAAAACCAGTCATTTCTCATCCCTCATTACTCATCCGCATCAAACAGCCGAAACCACAAAGGTCGCAAAGAAACAGCCCACAAAGAGCACAAAGAATTTTTCGAAATAATTTAATTAAACAATTCATTGAAAATTATTCACAATAAATAACAATTTTAGCCGAAATTCTCCGTGAACTTTGTGTGTATTTCCTCTGTGTTACTCCGTGGTTTCGGCTGTTAACAAAAATGCAATGTAATCGAACAATAAAAAATAAATAAACTCAATTCCATTTTTACTCCGAACCACTCATTTCTCATCCCTCATTACTCATCCGCCTCAAACAGCCGAAACCACAAAGTCGCCAAGGCCACTAAGTAACGCTAAGTAAATTGTATTAAAACCTTCGTGCAACTTCGCGGCCTTTATTCCTTCGCGGTTGCGGCTGTGTTAAAAATGAAACGTTATCTAATAATAAAAAATAAATAAACTTAATTCCATTTTTACTCCGAACCACTCATCCCTCATTACTCATTACTCATCCCTCAACCCCACACCCTTGTAGCAAGATCAAACTGTTCAGGAAAAGTGATAAGGAGGTGTAACCTTTCGTAGAATTTTTCTATTGTCGCTTCATCATGCAGGTTAGCGAAAACACCCGGTGCAAATAAATCGTCGGTGCTGGAAATCGCGAGGTAAATTTTATTGCCAACAAACGACATCTGAACATCCTGATAAAAATGATTTTTAAATGCAGTAATGCGCTCAATTAATTTCGGCGATAAAATATATCTTGCCTCAACCGGGTCAGTAGTATACACCGCAAAATATTTTTCAAATTCAATATCCTCCATTAAAGCCAGTTGCAATGCAGGGCGATGGATCAATTCATTAATCCGTTCAGCCGTATGCTCCCCGAAAATCATCCGTGCATTATCAGGGAAAATATACGTTTCACCGGTTGTTTGTTTATTAAAATCAGTAACAAATAAATATCCCTTAAACAGTTGTGAATATTTTGTTTCCGATTTGCCATTACTCTGCGTGTGTTCAACCTGCATTACATCCAAAAAACTACCTTCAAACGATTTGTCAGCATTTGCAAAATAATCTCTGCTTTTAAACGTGTCGATTTTTTGATAAGTAAATAATTTGCTTTGCACAAATTGATCCTGAACCAAACCATTTTCTGAAGTATATTGAACTTTTTTATCAATAGCTGGCAACGATACGCTAAAAAGCGTTTCTTTAAAATGATTTAAAAAACGATCTTCAAGCTTTTTAATCAAATAATAGGGCCCCAGCATTACAAATACCGATGCAATTGCTAAAATCCATTTCACCATAAAATGCATACCGAATTCAGCACCTAAAAACAGTGTGCCGATAATATATCCGCCAGCAATAGCAATGGCACTAAATATCAAAGTTAAAACACTAACCCGCGTTTTATTTAAAGCCAACTTCGGATCAATTTCACCCAACCGTCTTTTAACGTGCGTTGAAATTAAACTAACCACAACAATTGTTAAAACGAAATACATAAAAAAGCGCATTGCCCCAATAAAACCATCATTAAGATCGGCCTCTCTCTTAAACATATCTAAAAACCCTAAAAACAAACTCACCACCAGCGTAATAAAATACAATTCGTAAACGCGACAAATAAATCCGGCTACTGTTGCCGTTTTACGTTGTTTATCCAATTTGGCAATTGCCGGTTCGAGGGTGGAGATGTAGAGGGTGTGGAAGGTGGACAAGGTGCTGCTATTTGTTACAAAAATGAATGTGCAACAAATATAATAGGATTATCATGAAGTAAATACCGGATAATCACATCGCCACATACTCAAACCTTCTCACCACAATTTCCTGCTCTAAACCATCAGTAGGTTTAGTGTCAATCCATGGTAGTAACCAGAAGTTAATACGCGCATTGGTGTTGGGACCAGGAGCGGGAATTACGATAGGTACTGAAGAATTGCCACCTTCGTTTTTTACACGGGCCGGATTATCAAGGTCGAAACTCCAATATGCTGTTTCGTTAAGCGGGTCGGTGGAATCGCCTTTATAGCTGCGCCATTCAATTAACGTGTCGGTCCAGATAAATACATGGGTGGTTACACCAATTAAATCTCCGGGTTCCGTAATCGCATTGTGGGTGCGTTCAGGATACGTTGGTCCGAAGGCAACGGGTTGAACTGAATAATGTAACGTTGTTGCTAAATCAGGATTGCCCCATTTCGAAAATTCGATATCTACTTCGCTGTTAGCAGCGGTATAAAATGATTCGTTGTCCCAGGTAAATAATCCAACAGTTATATTTTCAGGAATATTTTCCAAATCAGCCTGCATCACCCAGGTGTATTTGCCGTATCCTAATGTGTCGCGACCAACAATTTCGCTACTGTACCATTTGCCATTGTGTTCGGCAATACGCATGTGTAAATATCCGTTATCATCAACAAAAACATCTTCATAAAAACCAGTAAAATAATTCGGGCCGGGACCAACCTGATATTCATTGTATTTTACATCCCAAACATATCCGGAAAAGGTAACCACATCGCCAACACGACCTAATACATCCTCAGGGTCCGATTGCATGCAGCCACTCAAGAAAATTCCCGCAATAATAATTCCGAATACTTTTTTCATGTTATTTATTTTGATAAATAAAACGCATTTTTTTCATCTCCAATAAAAATATCAAACCATCCTGCTTCAGCTATCCATTTTGAATCACGTCCGACAAATGCAATATCTTCGGCACTTATTGTAAAAGTTACAATATGTGTTTCGCCCGACTGCAAATTAATTTTTTCGAACCCGCGTAAACGTTTAACAGAAGGTGTTATACTGGCATATCGATCGGCGATATATAATTGTACAACTTCTTTACCTGCAACTTTTCCGGTATTGGTTACGGTTACGCTGATTTGTAATTTTCCGTTTGCCAAAGTATCGTTTGATATAACCAGATTGCTATATTCAAAGTTGGTATAACTCATTCCAAAACCAAATTCCCATTGTGGATTAAATGCATTTCTGCCAAAACTTTGATCCAAGGTTTCTGTGTGTTTATGATCATACCACAATAACGAATTTTCATATCGCGGATAAGTAAATGGTAATTTTCCTGAAGGATTTATTTTTCCGTAAATAATATCTGCTAAAGCTAACCCACCATAATCACCAGGTTCATAAGCCATGATAATAGCATCACATAAAGGTTCAATATCGTTTACCAGTAATGGACGGTTTTCAACTAATACCAAAACAATCGGTTTGCCTGCAGATTTTAATAATCCGATTAATTGTTGCTGATTTTCAGGCATACTTAATTCGTCGATATCACCAACTTTTTCGGTTGATGGTTTTTCGCCGAGACAAACAATTATAACATCACTCGTTTTTGCAGCATTTAATAATCGGTCGGCTTCATCATATGCAATAAATACAGTGTTCGATTGATTTAATGCTTCACGAATTGTATATTTTGACTGGTCGTTCCAGGTAGTATCTGTTCCCTGCCATGTTCTTGTCCATGCGCCATTTAAATACGTCATGCTGTTTGCTGCTGGTCCGGTCACCAATATTTTTGTTTCCTGTTTTAATGGTAATAACGCATTATTATTTTTTAACAGGGTAATTGATTCCTGAGCCATATTTCTTGCAGCCTGCGCAAATTCATCGGAACCGAATTTTTTATAATCGGTAGTTGCCGGTGTAAATGGTTGTTCAAATAAACCTAATTGTTTTTTTAATTCGAGAATACGTTTAACAGAAATGTCTAAACGCGATTCGGGAATTTTACCTTCTTTTACGAGTTCGGTTAATAAAATGGTGAAATTATAATCGTTCGGCACCATACACATATCAATACCAGCATCAATTGCCATATAAACAGCATCTTTTAATGTAGGTGCAACCATGTGAATATTATTCAGCTTCATAATATCTTCCCAATCAGTAACCGCTACGCCTTTAAATCCTAATTCGTTGCGTAATAAATCGGTGAGAATTTTTTTATCTGCATGAACAGGAATACCATTTAATTCGCCACTGTTAATCATAACAGTTGAAGCACCTGCATTTATTGCCGCCTGAAAAGTTGGTAAAAAATATTCGCGTAACTGAATGTCATCAATATAAACCGGTGTTCTGTCTTTTCCTGTACGCGGCATGCTATAACCTAAAAAATGTTTCATACAGGCTGCTACATGATAAGCATCACCAATATTATTTCCCTGATAACCATTAATTGTTGCCAATCCCATTGTTTTTGCCAATAACACATCTTCACCATACGTTTCAAATAACCGTGACCAGCGTGGGTCTCTGCCCAAATCTAATACCGGAGAAAAATTCCACGGAATTCCACTTGCTCTTACTTCGTACGCTGTAATTTCTGCACCACGTTTTACTAATTTCGGATCCCAACTGGCAGCTTGAGCTAATGGTTGTGGAAACAGGGTAGCACCTAAGGTATAATTCGCACCATGAATGGCATCTATACCATAAACAATCGGAATTTTTAATCGTGTTTGAGTAGTAGCAACTGTTTGAATGCCATTAATGATAGTATGCCACTGCGTTAAATCATAAGCATGTCCACCGCAATTTAAAATGGAACCAACATGATATTCTATTAAGGCACGATTTAATTTTGCTGCATCTAAATGATGCGGTTCAACCAATTTGTAAATATCACCTTCACATACCACATCTAAATTTAATTGCGTCATCTGACCAACTTTTTCTTCAATGGTCATTTTTGCAATTAATGCATCAATATCTACATTCGATTGCGCATGTAAAATAGTAGAAATAAAAAAGATTCCAATAATACTGTTTACCCGCAGTATATTAATTCGCAACTGTTTCATTTATAATTCGCATTTTTCCCCATAACTGAGGCGATGTGTGAAAACCCTCATTATATGGATTATTCCAACGATATTGTTTTTCTCTTCCTTTTGTAGTGCCTGCATCAATAGCAACTTCTATCTGATAATTATTTCCTGCAATAAATGGTGCAGCAATAAATTGATCTACCGGAATTATTGCTTCAACTATATAACCGGTTGTTGTTTTTTTGGTCATTACATTTCCTGTAGCCGCTGTATTATTTCTCCAGTTCCATAAAACAGGTGCTGTTGTAGCCTTAATGCCGATATGTTGGTCAGATAATAAAAATGCTTTTCTGTTTGCAGATGCAGCAGCGTTGGTAGTAAATGCAATTTCAAGTGCATCACCATTCCAGATATCTTTTCCACTTTGAATATTTTGTAATGGCGAAGCATCATTTACTTCTGCATATACCATCATATTTTTATCATTTACGGCAAGCCAAACCTGACCATTTTCTAAACTAAATCCGTTGCCTGAATAAATATTATCTTTTATACCGTCAACAGTTGCTAACGTATTTACAAAAGGCACAATTGCCAGTTTAGATTCCACCGTTTGTGTCGGAACAATTTTTAAATCATCAAAAAATATTTCACCTTCCGATTCAAACTGAATAATCAATTGTTTTATTCCGGATTTATCTGCATCAAACTGATTAAAATCAAACGCCGTTAAAGGAATTTGCACTTTAGTCCATTGCTCGGTAATTTTTCCGCCTTCAATAAAATTGGAAAAAACACCTGCCCATGCTTGCCCACCGCCAAAATCTTCAAATGCCATTGCCCATGGTAGTCCGGGCTGTGTGCCTTTTGGTGAGCGCACCATAAATTGTATGGCAGCTTCGTTATAAATTTCCTGTAAATTTTTTCCGTTCCAGCCATCCCAACCAATGCCTATTCCAACCCAATTGCAGCCGCCTGAAGTTTTATTCCATTTAATATATAAGCCACCTTCACCAATCATGGTTGAATCAAAAATATTTTTTACGATGATGCACGAAGTATCTTCAGTTTTCCAAAGTTCACTCGTAACATAATCGGTAAAAATATTAATGGCATACACATTTTTAATATGCTGAATACTATCGCCACCTGAACCTGTTTCATAAACACTAACTGGTTTTATGGAACATGAAAATATGGTTGCACTTAATACAACTAATATTATTGCCGGCGATATGAAATTGCGAATCATTAAGGTTTAAATGGTTGGTTTTCTGTAAATAACATTAAATCCATGTAAGCCTGCGCATAACCTGAAACAGGATTTGCCAGCATAAGCACAGAAACTTGAATCAATTTTTCCGGCTCATAAATACCATTGCCAATCGGGTCAGCAGCAGCACCATTCACTAATGTTGGCATATCAGCATATTTACTGCTTACCAATTGCCATCCATCATTATTATTTAAAGCTACTTCAATAGAAAATAAATCTTCTTCACCATCGGTATATACGCCATCACCATTGTCATCTTCACGGAATTGAAATAAAACCAATCCGTTATTTAAACCCGGAATTTTTGATAACATCACATTAAAATAAACATTGTTCGGATTGCTGTTTAAACTAAATGTAGTTGCACCATAAGCGCTACCGGGAATATCAACTAATCCTAATAACCAATCCCAATCCACAGTTCCGCCCATGTCATAATATTTCGCACCCTGAGCTGCAGGATCTGAATCTGTAATTACAAAACTCATATCTGCGCCTGACTGCACAAAAGTGCTCCAGCCCGGATTAAATTCACCTTCAAAATCAGATAAAATTAATCCTGTAATAACCTTAGTGCCTAAAACCGAAACATTTTGAATTAAGGTATCATCTTCACCATCTATCGTTAACATCGCTACACAATCCTCAGCTCTGAACATCGGTAATGTAGTTGCAGAACCATCCCAAATGGAATTATCCGCATCTATTAATCTTGAAAAACCTTCAATGGTATAAATTGCGCCGGAAGTATTTCCAACAACTTCAATTTTCCAGTTAACATTTTTCGAAAATTCAGCAGAAAAGGTCAAGGTTTGTCCAACACTAAAATCTACAGCAGCAGCACTTGCGCTTAAACTGTCTAAAATGCTGAAATCGCCATAAATATCGTTGAGCGAAGGGCCATCATATCCGGAATCATCTTTTGTACATGAAGCCAGTAATAAGACGGCTGAAAACAGAGGAAGAAATATTTTTTTCATATCGCTTAAAATTTCATACTATAAATGAAAGCAAAATTGTTAATGCTGTAAGATGGTAAAACATCGCCAACCAGATTATTGTTTTGCATAAACCGGTTATATTGACCCATCAGGTAAGTTTTTTCTGAAAAATTCCATCTCAACCCACCACCGGTTATTTGCTGACTGCCATCTACTACGTATTCGTTAAAGTTAATAATCTGGTCATATTTATCGGTTTGGTTTACAAACTCAAATCCTAAATAACTATGTTGCTGAAAACCAAACACAATATCTAAATCAGCTACCACATTAGCCGTAAAGCCTAAACTAATTACATCTGTTTGTAAATCAACCGAAGGCACACCCGCTTCTCCATCGCGATTGGTGTTGTCGCTGCGCATGCCGGCAGTTAATTCAATTTTTTTATTCCATTTTAATAATTTATTCACCGCAATTGTTGCATCGGCATCCATGCGTGTAAAATTTCTCAAATTAAGGGTGCCTTGTCCGCGAATTTCCGATTGTGCTAAATAAGATGCATTTAATTTTACCGCATCATGCCATCCCGCCCAATTTAAACCAATTTCAAAGCCCTGTCGATTTGGTGTTGCTGCACCAAATGGTGTGATGTTATCATATTTCGCATCAAACGCCATTAAACCGGTTTGTAATTGTAAATTATATAAATCGGCTTCACGCAATAAATCAAACATGGTTAATTCACGTAATACCTGATCGTTGGTTATACGTTCGTAAGCAGCCGGTGTGCCGTCAAAATTTATTCTTTTTGTTTGCGCACCTGCACTTCTGAAATTTGCATCTACACTTTTCATTCCAATATAAATACCTAATTGCCATGGTGAATATTTTGCTTCAATTTTGGTATCAAAAAAATTGCCATCTAAAATCGGAGCAAGTGAATCATTAATAATTTCATTATGCGATTTTCCGATTTCACCGTTTGCAGATAATTCAATTTTACCAATAGTATAAGCTAATTGCGCATTACCCGTTACTACCGGATTTACATATTGTTCAGTAGTACTTGCTGTGCCCGGAAAATCATATAAATTCGCATAATTTAATCCAAGCGAAAACATTTTGCTTTGTATTAAAGTCATATTTGCTGCAGAAAATAATCTTTCCGGTTGTGAACTTCCGTTTGTCGCTGCAACACGACCGGTAAAGCCTGTCCAGTTAATTTCTTTAATATATTTATTAAATACCAAACCAAAGTCAACAGCAGCACCTTGTTGGCGCCAGGTATTATCTGCATCATAAAAATTATCGTATGCAATTTGATCCGATAAATGCGAAAATGCAGCAGGCGTTAATGTTTGTAATTCGCTGTTGGTATTATAAAAAGTATATGGTGTTAATTTATAATGCACATCACCAACTTCATAACGAACAATATCTTTAATTACCCCTTTTACATATAATTCACGAACATCGAAAGTAACGCCTGAACCCCAAAATCCGCCAAAGTCGTTACGAATACGAACCGTACTTTGTATCGCAATATTTTCACCAGGGCGAATTAACATACCAAGGTCCACCAATGTATGCGACGATAAACTTTTTGGTGCCGTAACAGTGTCGGCAACCGCAACGTCCTGCGATAAATTGTCTAAAAACGATAGCGTGCGTGCCGTACCGTTTAAACTGAATTTTTTTACCTCAGTTTGAGCTTGTGTTGTTAATGCCGAACACAAAATCAAACCTGTAAAAATGGCTGCGTTAATTTTTTTCACTAGAAAAATATTTTTAATTCAACTATAGTTTCCTGATTTCTAAAAGTATCATCTGCAAAACTCGCATCACTAAAATTAGCCCAGCGGTTGCGGATGTATAAAATAGCATTGCGACCTAAATCAATATCTAAACCTGCACCGTATCCATTGCCTGTCTGATTGCGCGGACGACGCGTCACTTCATCAATATCGGTTAAATAATTGCCAAGCGTACGCTCGTAACCATAATATCCGCTTAATACCAAACCATCGGTAATGCTATAATAAATTTCAATTTCACTCGCATATTGTCTGATGTATGCATCTTCATTTAATACCGGAATAATACTCCAGTCGCGCTGCACTGTGCTGTAATATCCCAAAAAGAAAATATACATCGGGCGATTAAATGCATGTGTTTTAAATTTTATTTGCGGTTCAAATACTGAAAAATATTTTTTATTTACGGCAACACCTGAACTGTCATCACTTAAATTAACAGTTTCATAAACATCGCGGTAAATCACTGAATATCTGTCGTACGGACCAACATTCGATGGAAATGCAAATCGCCAGAAACGTGCACGTGTTAAACTATTTACAGGATGCGAATACGTAATTACATTTGATGCCGGTGTAATTTCTCCATTCATACCGATGCCGATATTAAATGAAATATTTTCCCAGGTTTGTTCAATATTAATATCTAATCCCTGTCTGTTATTCGACATCATACCCATGCGCAACATCGCGCTGCCTGTAGGGCGAAGCACTGCGCTGCTGCCAATAGAGCCTGCCGGAATATCGTTGGTAGTATATTCGGTAACGCTGCTGTTTAAAAATACCGAGTTGTTATTAAAAACTTCGGGAGCAATACTAAATCCGTGTAAACTAATTACCGGAATATTTTTTTTGATGGGAGATATAATTGTTCCGCTAATCATTTCGCCCCAGCCTTCGTTGTTGAGCGGACTAAAATATTGTGCCATACCGGCTTCAAGATGCAGGCCGAATGATTTTATTTTTTCATTTACTTCAAATGTAATGGTGTTAAATCCTACTTTTTCCAACGCTAAGCTATCGGCGTAAGTAATGCTGCTGATGGTGTTGATTCCATAAAATCTGCCTTCATTTAATTGTTTTATGATTTGGCCGCCGTATGATACATTCGGTGTGCTGCCAAACCCGCCATTTAATTCTGTTTTACCAACTAATATTTTTGCTTTTAAATCGCCCGGAAGTTCGGCTACATCCAAGGCGAAACCTTTAAATGCGCGATTTCCCCAACGTACATCCTGGTCAACTGCCCCTTCCGTATAATATTTGTCGTATCGCCCAAAAACCGCATTGGTAATGGGGTCCCAGGGGTTGCGTTCAAATAAAGTGAACCGATTATATCCACGAAACGAACCCATGGTAAGGTCGCTCAAAACATGCCATTGAATACCACCTGTGCGCAGCGTAAACGAACCAAACGAAGTTGAATGCGTCGCAGTAAAGTTGATGCCCAAATTCAAAATCATACTTCCACCCAACCGCGTTCCTTCAATCGGATTTTGAATACTCGGGCGCAAACTGTCCACCACCTGTTTTCCGTAAGCGCTACCCAACACACCGTTTAAATATTGGTAAGTATAAATGTCAAATGCCCACGATGTTTTTAATGTCGGTCTGCCCGAAACATTTAATTGTAAAGTTGGCAATTGTGTATCATCGCCAATAAACATCTGATTGGTTGGTGTGGTTTGTCCGCCTGCCGTGCTCAGCAAATAAGGTGTAAAATTCCGGGTTTGAGTGCCATAAAAACGGTAAAACCCAGATACCGCAACACGATACAGTTCATCCGGAGCATGTTTCGGAAACAACCCAACCTGAGGCGTAACCACGGTATTGCTTGTATCCCGCTGTCCAAACCCCAAAACAGGCAACAGCGCAGCCACGGCAAACAATCCAACTATTTTGTTTAATCTTTTCCCCAACACAATAGGTTTTGCGTATTAAAATTACACGTTTACAAATCAAATGTAATACTTTTTGTAAAAATTACAATTAGTGCCCAACTTTTTCTCCCATCCAAGCTCAAAATGTTTTGGGCGTTTCCCCTATAGTGATTAATAATTTGCCCCTGCAAATTATTAATCACTATAGGGGCCGGGCTATCCACTCCAACCCCTTTGCCGAGGCGGACAAAGGGGGTTTCCGTTACTATCCCTAACGCGATTTTGAGTAAAAATGTAATTAGTCGAGTTGAAATTAAAACCACTCCATGCATATCTCTTAAACGAAAAATTAGCAAATGTCACCATGTAGGGGCGAATTGCATCCGCCCATACATGGTGACGTTTGCGGAATGTTTGGATAAATTAAAATTGTTCTGAATAACTATTGATAATAAGTCGAATCAAAACTAAAACCACTCATTCCTCATTACTCATCGCTCATTCAATGAGTTGTTCGCTGCGCTCACATGAGTGATGAATAATGAGTGGTGACGGCAATACCGGAAATAATTCCATCACTTAAACGAAAAATTAGCAAACGTCATCATGTAGGGGCGAATTGCATCCGCCCTAACATGATGACGTTTGCGGAATGTATAGATAAATTGAAATTGTGGAAAATAATTTACTAATTCAAATTTTGCTTACCTTTAAAATAAATTACTAATGTTCCGCCATTATTCAAAGGTGATAACGTTAATGTTCAAATAAAACTGCATCTAATAGAATTGAACAATTAAAATGCAAGAAACAAAAGGATTACTTGACAAAATAAAACAGCACGACAAACTTGCGATTAGAGTAAACTCTAATTCAAATAATAATTTGTCTGCTGATGTAATGAAAATGCTTACAGAACCACACAGAAAAGCTAATTACTTTTTTGTGTTTGTTGAAAGTGGTTCGCTAACGCATAAGGTTGACCTAAACGATTTGACAATTACAAATGGGCAATTGTTTTTTGTTTTGCCTAATCAAATCCATTCAGTCCCTCCACAGAAGCAAGGTAACATTGAATGTTTCAAAATGAGTTTTGACCAAAACTGCTTGTCTTTACTTCCTAAACAATTTTCTTTTTTACTCAATCCATTAAATTCACAAATCATTTCATTTGACAGTGATTCGAGCCAACGCGTAAAAATACTTTTTGATATACTCGACAAAATATTGCATTCAGAAAACGACCAAAAAGATGCTGAAATTATTTTGGCGCATCTTAATTCACTTTTAACGGAGTTGAACAAAGCATATTTTAAAAGTGTTGCAAAAGAAAATTCTGAATCAAACAAACTTTCAAAATACATTGAGTTTAAAATTGCAGTTGAAACTCATCTAACAGAACAACATTCTATAAATACTATTGCCGATAATCTTTCAATAACAACAAATAATCTCTACAATATTGTAAAAGCGTTTTCGGGAGTTTCGCCAAAAGAATTTATCACAAACCGTTTGATGTTAGAGGCACAGCGGAAACTTTTCTATTCTGAGACATCGGTAAAAGAATTGGCTTACGAGTTAGGTTTCAGCGATCCTGATTATTTTTCAAAGCTTTTCAAAAAGAATACCGGCAAAAGTGTAACGCAGTTTGTAGAAAGCATTCAGGATTTGTCAAGCAAATAAAGTGAATAGTCCATCTCAATTAATTTTGACCTGCTGACTTTTGTGATTCCATTAAAAAATGTAAAAATGAAATCAGCATTAGTAACAGGAGCTAACAAAAGTATTGGCTATGAAGTTGCGCGACAACTTGCTCAAAAAGGCATTTATGTTTATCTAGGCAGTCGCAATTTGGATAATGGTATAGCAGCAGTTAATAAATTAAATGCAGAAGGATTAAAAAATGTTGAAGCCATTCAGCTTGACGTTACAAACGATGAATCTGTAGAAAATGCTCGAGTAGAAATTAGCAGGAAAACACAAGTGTTGAACATACTAATTAACAATGCCGGCATCTTTGGGGGCTATCCACAAGGAGCCCTCAATACCACTATCGAACAATTTAAAACTACTTACGATTCAAATGTATTTGGTGTTGTAAGAGTTACACAGGCATTTATTGATTTATTAAAAATATCATCTGAACCGCGCATTGTAAATGTAAGTTCAAGTCAAGGCTCTATTACCTTTGCATAGCGACCCTGCCTACAAATATTACGATTACAAAGCTGCTGCTTACCTTTCTTCAAAATCAGCAATGAATATGTACACAGTAGTATTGGCTTACGAACTGAAAAACACCAACTTTAAAGTAAATGCTGTTTGCCCCGGATACACGAATACTGATTTTAATGGACATCGTGGTACTGGAACCGTTGAAGATGCCGGCAAACGAATTATAAAATATGCTTTAATTGATAAAGATGGCCCGACAGGGAAATTTTTTAGCGAAGAAAATAATCCTGCAACAGGAGAAATTGCTTGGTAATAAAAAAACATGTAACACTTACAGCGCTTCTGCATAATGGCTTTTCGTTTCATAAATTGTTAATATAGAAAGCCGAGTCGAAATTATATCCATTAATTCCACATTATTCATCCCACATCCAATGAGTTGTTCGCTGCGCTCACATGAGTGATGAGTAATGAGTGGTGACTGCAATACCGGAAATAATTCCATCACTTAAATGAAAAATTAGCAAACGTCAACATGTAGGGGCGAATTGCATCCGCCCATACATGATGGCGTTTGCGGGATGTTTGGATAAATTAAATTGTCCGAAGTATAAATTATTAATAATCGAGTCGAATATCAAACTACACCTTACCCATTACACTTGTCACTGCAAGGTTTCCTTATAAAAATTCAAAATTTATGTAAATTTGGCTTAGGTAAATGCGGAAGCTGCTTAAAAATAGTTTCGGTAAATCTTTAACGTCCAAATGCTTCAAATATTTGGTGATTTACACTAAGTAACTTTGGAAAGTAATTCAACATTTATGGGAGTAAATAATTTTTATTACATTGAAAATGCACTTATTAATATGAAAAGATATTCGCTTATATTATTATGTTATTTATTGATTTTAGGAAGTTGCAAACAAACAACAAAATCGGACGAAAAGGCTAATCAAGCTAAACAAAACGTTGAGAAAAACCCGATAGATACTATTGGAACTGCCGATAGGTATTTCAATTTTCAGAATACTAGCATTCAAACAGATTTTTATGATACGGTATTCCAAAAATTTTCTAGTGAAAATGCAGAGGATTGTTTTACCTTTTATATGCCAAGTGGAAATATCAACGATACAAAGTGCACTATTAAAATTAGGTCACGAGCCGGTGAACTAATTTATGAAAAAACCTTTACAACAAGTGATCTAGTAAATGGTTATTCAACATATAAAATTTCTAGTGATTTAGAAATGGAGGAATATGTTCTGTGGGAGGCCAAAAAAGTTTTAACTAAAACTTCATTTCTTGATATTAACAATGATGACGAAAATAATATTATTAATTCCACGACAAAGGAAGATATACAAGACTACGAAACCTTTGTTGAATGTCGTGAAGAAAACAGACCTTTGTTTTGTATAGCATTACATGAGGAAGACATTACCATAATTGGATTCTCAAAGAAAAAGAACAAAGTAGTTGACTTAATTTATTGTTGCTAGGTTATGCGATTAATAAAACCTTAAACTAATTAACGAACTTTGCCTAAATATACCAACGGGGAAAGCAGAAAACCGAGTAGAGTAGGCAAAGCAAAAAAATAAACGATGAAAAAATTTATGATTGATATTCTTTTACAAGGAATAGATGATGAAACAAGAATGAAATTATTGCCAAAAGAACAAGAAATAATAAAAGAATGGGAGGACAATGGAACACTATTGGATTCCTACATAAAAGCTGACACCGCCGGAATTTACCTGATACTAACCGCTGAAGATAAAATAGACGCAGATAAAAAACTTTCCACGCTTCCTTACTATCCGTATATGAAAATCGAAATAATGACGTTGAGGTGAGAAGATAGGGGCTAAGGCGGTAGAGGTTATATGTGAAGCGTATCCGAATCATGTAACAATTGGCGACTTGTTTAAACAATATCTATGCAAACTCGTTTTTTCTTAAGTATACTAATAAGTTTAGCAATTATGGGTTGCCATTCAACTAAGGCTATAAACTTAATCAAGAAACAGTTTGGTTACCTGTTGTTGCGAACCCCAATAATAGATCTAAAAGTGAAAACTTCCTTTTTATAATTTAAAACGACAACCATGGAACAATTTAAAATAAGGCATGATGGTTTTAAAGAAATAAGAAAAGCTTTACTAATTAAAGCAATTCCAAATTCACTATTAGCCGCACTCTTCGGACTTGCAATTGCTTATTTTAGTAATAACGAACAACAAAGCGATGTGAAAACTTTGCCGTTTGCAATACCATTGGTATTGGGACTATTAGCATTTGGACTTTATCGTGGTATTAAAAGACAAGAAGCGCTCTTCCATAGTTATAGCCTGATTCTTGATAATAATAGTATTATTAGAGAACAAATCAATACACCAACAATAACTGTTTCAACCTCAGATATCACGGAAATTATTAAATATTCAAATGGTAGTTTTACTATAAAAGGAAATTCAAACTTTAATGTAATAGGTGTGCCTTCGCAAATAGAAGATTATGAAAAGCTTGAAAAGTTACTTTCGGAAATAAGGCCTATTTCGGTGAAAACGGATACACCTTTTCTTCAAAAATTTCGAGGATTGATTTCCATATTTACATTAGGCTTAATGGCTGCAGTTGCTATTTCCAATGACAAACTCATAGTTGGTGTATCTGGCACTGTTTTACTTGCAGTTTTGGGTTACTCAGTTTTTGAAATACAAAGAAGCAAAAATATTGACTATAAAACGAAAAGAATATTTTGGTGGGTAATTTTAGTGGCAGCTTCAGTTTGTAGCGTTATGTATTATAAACTAACTATTTAAACGTAATTGAAGACTGATGTGAAAAAAAGAATTAGTGTTGTTTACAGGTATTTTGTGTCGGATTTAAAGAGATTAGAATTTTCAACTTTGCTTTCCTGTTCAACTTTCGTAAATTAGCTGAGCGCTTTGGTTTAAATGCAGCTCAGAACGCAAATTGCTATTGTATTTAACAAAATAAATATATAACAAATCAATGAATTCACTTAAATTGGTAATTACTATTTTTCTCCTAACAATTGGACGGACCATTTCAGCTTGTGATTGTAATATGCAAGGTAAATTTTTACAGGTAGCTCCAAACACAAAACTGGTAGCTTTAGTGAAAGTGACAAAATATTTGTCGTTTAAAGAAATTTACGATGTGCAAACCCCAATGTCGATGGAAGTTGAAATCATCGATATTTACAAAGGTGAAGAAAGTCGAAAAACAGTAATCGTTTGGGGTGACGTTGGATATTTATGCCGTCCTTACCTATCCAGATTTGAAGAAGGCGAATATTATGTAATTGCGTTTGAAGAAGGTTTAGGCGGATCAAAAGGGGAAGGACATAAAAACGAAAAACAACAGATTACGCTATTTCTATTTGCGGCCAATATTGGTTAGATGTGGATTATATCAATAAAATCGCAACAGGTTCAGTTTCTGACTCCCAAAATCAAATAACTTTGGATGCATTGAAAGCCGGTCTGGATATAAAATAATATTAATGCAATAGCATGTTTTCACTATTCAAACACAAACCAGAAAATCCCGGAGTCCCCGAATGGGCTGCTTTTTTCAGCAGTAGTGAATACAGTGAGTTTATAAACGCGATTAGCAATTATTTCAAAAAAAAGCATGTCACCTACGAACTTGGAGATGGCATGTTGTCGACAGGGGAAAACATCTTTGGATTTGCTTCTATAGGACTAATCAATGTTGCGCAAGTTTGTAAACAAAACAAGCAAAGAAATTATCGCAAAATTGTCTCCGAGCATTTCGATTCAATGGTTAGCGCCTATCAGTTTGAAATGGAATTTAATAAAATTGTTCATGACTTTGACAAAGTAAAAAAATACATTGGCGTTCGCCTTTACCCAAATGACTATGTTGGACATATAGGAAAAGAGTTAACTGTTGGAAAAGATTTTGCCGGCGACATTTATTCCATGTTAATTTTTGACCTGCCGGAAAGCATAACGAACGTTCAACCTCATCAAATAGAGCAATGGGGAAGGTCATTTGAGGAATTGTTTGAAGTAGGGAAACAAAACATAAAGCATAATTACCCTTTAAATATTTCGCAACATAAATTTAATGAGTTGGCAATTTGGTTTGTTGAAGGCAACCATTTCTTTGCACCAAACATTGTATTTGATTTAAATAATTATCCTAAATTAATTGGCTCAAAAGGGTCTATCGTCGGAATTCCGCACAGGCATTCTGTAATTATTTATCCAATTGAAAATTTGGAAATTGTTACTGCTATCAATCAACTTATTCCTGCCATTTATGGAATGAACGAGGAAGGGCCCGGATCTATAAGCAACAATCTTTTTTGGTATATTGATGGACATTTTGAAAACTTACCCTACAAAATTGAAGACAATAAACTGCAATTTTTCCCGCCTCAAAATTTCGCGAAAATGGTAAAGACATTGTCAGCAAAGCCTTAAGTTTAGAAGTGTTACATTTTCAGCCATTTAAATTTCTCCCAAAAAGGGCTTAAATCTGCGTTTCCGGGCATTTTTTGGACAAAAACAGCCAAAAATGATATGCTATCGAAAACAGCGAGTTGATGTATTGTCGCTATATGGTTGGTAAAAATTTGTAGTTTTATATAAGGAATTGAACAGACAAAACGTAGATATAAAAAACTATAAGTTCAACTACCCTTAAACCCTTCCGTTCAACAGACACATCGATTATGAAACACATTACCTTTAACACATACTTAATTACGATATATATACTCACAACTTTATTGAGTTGTAATCAAACAAATTCACTTGAACCTGAAATTGAAAAAGTAATTACTGAATTAACAAACAAGTTTTCTCAATTGCCAAAAGGAACATCTAATCCTTTAGACTATTACAAACTTGTTCGCAGCGTAACAAATGGCGAGATGAATTTTGAGATACAATTACGATCAGCCCCTGACACAATTGAAGACCCGCAGCAAATTATTATTTTTAAAAACGCATTAGGACAGTATTATGCAATTCCATTTTTTTCTAATACTTATCGGGACTATTGGGATTTTCAATTTGACAGCCCAATACCATCCGTAAAACCGACAAATACCACCTTTGAAAAAGAGTTTATCTCTGCACTGAATACATTAAATTTTAATGACACTATTGGAACTGTTTGGACTGTAATCGATGAAATGTTATCTTCACTCCTTCGCTGTTCTTATGTTACTAAAAGTGATAGTACAGAATTGCTCACACTATATATGAACAACAATTATAATATACCAGTGGAGAATTCTGATAGCGGTTTTCAAAGGCTCCAAAAAAATTACGCGGCAATTTCCGATAAATGGCTTAAGCAAGAATTTCTTTACCGCGCCGACATTTATTTCGATGCTGAAAATTATAGAATATATCAGATCTGCAATAGTGAAAGGTTATGGAGAAATAAACCTAATTTATTAATTACAGTATACCGTCAAGATGTTGTCTTTCATCAAACCACTTATTAATTATTGATTGAAGCCTGTTTTATAAAAAGCAAATAATTGATATTATTGCCCTTAATTTAGCTTAGTTAATAGTTTTAAAATAACTGAAGCCACTTATTTTGCATTTTATTAATTAGTTTAGCTTTCAATACAATGTTATAACATTCATGAAAATATATTTAACACAAGCCACGGCAGGTCGGGGAGGAATTGGGTTAATAGGCAATCTGCAATATTTGCTACGGAGCATCCAAATTGAGCTTAACGATTCAGGCTTTAAGTACTCATTTAATGAACTTTGGTTATATTGAAGATCTTATGAAGTAATAATAAAACCTTTGTCTGCGGCTAACGACTTTAAATCTTTAATTAAAGTATTATGTCGTTATAATAGGTTATTTTTTTATATGTCTATTATTGAGACAAGACTTTTTCGGCCATTCATAAATTCCAAAAATTAGTTCTAAATTGTTGTTTCCGGGCATTTTCCAGACAAAAACAGCCAATAGCGCTTAATTGCATGAGCCAAGTGTTGAGAAATACTTACCTTTTAGGAAAGCAAAAGTTTTGTAGTTTTATTGATAGATTAAAACTAGTGCCAAAACTGACACTAAATAATGGAACTGTAGCCAACAAAATATGAGAAAAGTAATTGCAGCATTCAATATGACACTTGACGGGGTTGCCGATCATACAGCAGGAATAGCTGATGATGAACTTCACCTACATTATTCTGAGCTGATAGATAATGCCGGCGTTATTTTATACGGAAGAACAACTTTTCAATTAATGCAATTTTGGCAAACATTGTTACAAAACCCATCCGGAGAAAAATCAATGGATGAGTTTGCAGTTTCAATCGACAAAATTGAAAAAAATGTTTTTTCCAACACACTCAAAACCACAGACTGGGAAAGTGCAATAATTGCAACCAGGCCTCTTTCGGATGAAGTTATTCATCTAAAAAAACAACCCGGAAACGACATACTTATTGGAAGTAAAAGTTTGATTATTCAATTGTTGAACAGTAATCTTATAGACGAATTTCAAATATGTATTCATCCGGTAATAGTAGGAAAAGGCATGTTATTATTTGACCATATTGCCGATAGAATTTTATTAAAACTCATTAAAACAAAATTGCTTAGCTCAGGTGCTATTGTGCTTTATTATGAACCGAATGCATAGCAAACACACTTTTAAAAATATATAAATGATTTTCACGATTACAATTATCCCTGACGAACCTTACTACAAAGAAGCCTATGACGAATTGGTCTCCACATTAAAGCTTAAAAAGTATGAACCTTATTTTGCCATTATTATGATACTTTTTGGTATTGGGCTTTACTTTTTGATACGGATAAAGTTTTAGGAATATTTCCAATCATTTTTAGTCTTATTGGTGTTTACGAGTTGTATAAGGTTTATAATGAAAAAATAAATGGCTGAAGGCCAGATTAGCCAGTATTGTCACAGGCCAAAAAATCGAAATGGAATTTAGTGATTCAAATATTAGCCATAAAGGCCCGTTTTCAAATGGTGAGATAAAGTGGGAGGGTATTATAAGTATACATAAAACCAAAAAAGGAATAATACTTAAACCGGATAACGGAATTAGTATGTATTTGCCCGACATGCTTTTTTCAGATAAAAATGAGATTGAATTTATTTTATCAAAAAACAAACGCAAAATACTTGATTGAGCTTAACAAAAGTAAATATAACGTTAACTGAACTATGCGTATAATTAAATTAAATAAATTTCAATTCTCTTATAACTGGTAATTAAGTTAATAAATTAAATTTTATCAATAAATCTATCGAAATTAATTATCTTCTCAAACCATTCTGCCGCCCCAACAGGGCTGGTAATTTTTTTTGGTGGGAATTTTTTCTACCATTCTTTCGCTCCGCTGGAGCTGAATAAAATAAATGATTAATAAAAAATAGTATTAACAGATTAACTAAAAATTCTCCGCGAAACTCCGCGGGCTGTTTCTCCGTGAACTTCGCGGTTTCGGCTGTTTAAAATTTCAAATAATAAATCCAAATGAAATGTAATATAAATTTCGGCTGTTTAATCAGCATATTATCGGCACAGGTTAATATTTATTAACCCCAACGAAAACTCCGAATGAAAATCGCACTCGAAATCGGCTGTTCAATTGGTACATTGGTACATCGGTACATTCTCACATCAATTAGCCTCCGAATGAAAATCGCACTCAAAATTGGCTGTTCAATTGGTACATTGGTACATCGGTACATTCGCACATCAATAAGCCTCCTAATGAAATTCATGCTCAAAACCGGCTGTTAATCAGCACATCAACAAATTAGCACATCAGCACATTAAATCCCCTGTTTCTTAAACGTCACTCCCGCTCCTTTATCAGAAGCACCATCTCCCGGCAAAACATAAAACGGAATATTCTGGTAAGCGTAATGGCCATTGCCATCGTAGATAAATAAATATAATCGGTAAGGGCCCTCTTTTTCGGGAGCGGTAAATGTTACGGTATTGCCTTTCGTTTTAATTCCGAGGCCTTTTAATGCAGCAGGTTTTGCTTCTACATCACCACCTGCTTTTATATCAGTACTTTCATAAACAACTTCCCAAACATATTTTAATTTATCACCATTGGCATCTATTGCTGTTGCAATAGCGGAGCAAGTGCTAAAAGGTTGAATTAATACTGAATCACCTTTATGTTTATTGTTTAAAGTTACATCACTTAATACCGGTGCCGTATTTACAGGTTCTTTACCGGTCCATATTCTTTCCAATTCATCAACAGCCTGACTCGATAAACCTTTTTCATCAAATAAACCATACCAGGTGGCTGTAGTTTCCTGTTTTTGTCCCCATAAAAAAACATAAGAGCCCATGCACAATTTTCTATCGCCTGCAATATAATTTGTGTAACGTTCTTTATATGAACTTGCTTTTTCACTGCTGCTTTGTTCAACAGGAACCTGCCACATTGTTTTTTGCACTTCCCAATGTCCGTTTGGACCCCATTCGGTAATCATGTATGGTTTAGTCCATTTAGTAGTGCGTAATTGTTTTGCAACATTTCCTAAATCGCCATAAGTATTAATACCATAAATATCAATTTCGGGGCAACGCTCTAAAAGTAATCTGGTTTCTATTGTATCTAAACCTGCAGTAACTGTCATGGTAGGATGATTCGGATCTTTTCATGAATCATTTTAGCAATATCATTAACTGCATACCACACATTGGTATTCGTATAAAATAAATCTACTTCGTTGCCTACACCCCAGGCCAGTAATGCAGGGTGATTTTTATATTTTTCAACAATTGCGGTAAAAAATTCCAATTGTTGTTTTACTTTTTCAGCATTATCATAATCAAAACCATGGCGTTCGTGTTGCAGCCATAATCCTAATAATACGGTTAAACCTTTTTCTTGCGCAGCATCTAATATTTCTCCTGCATTATCAATCCCCCAGGTTCTGATGGAATTTGCACCTATACTAACAGCTTTGTCGAGCTCAACGCTGCCACCAACTCCTTTTACATAATAAGGTTCATTATTGCGATATAAAGTCCAATTGCCTTCTGCATCTTTTTGTATCGTGACCGGAACTGCCTGAGCATAAATGTTTGATAAATTAACTGCAAGCAGCAGAAGTGTCGCTACAAAAAGTTTACATTGGTGGCTAACTGGTTTCTTCATTTTTCTGATAGAGTTTTTTATCGAATTTGAATAATCGAGATGGACGGTAAGGAACATCTTTTTCAAATTCTTCGGTTTCTTTTACATATTGAAAAAGGTCAATTTTTTTCCTGAAATTACCTTTATCAAATTTTTTGTCGAGCACCGTTTCAAAAAACGATTGTAGTTGTGTGAGCGTAAATTTTTCTTCTATCACACCATTCCACAATGGTTTTGTCAAAGTGCTTTCTTTCAACTTTTTATAGGAATAATCAATAATATCCCTATGGTCAAAAGCTAGTTTCGGCAAACTTTTTATGCTATGCCATTTCGCTTTATCGGCCCAAGAGGCAGCTTTTGGGTTAAATCCCTTCAAATTTACAATGGCATAATACGCCACGGTAACCACCCTGCCCAGCGGATGCCTGTCTACCGCACCAAACGTATGCACCTGTTCAAAGTTCAAATCAGGCAGACTGGTAAGTGCTTTTAATACTCTTCCGGCTGAGGTATCGAGGTCTTCATCAGGGTAAACCAAGTCGCCCGGTAACGCCCACAAACCCTTGTAGGGCTCAGCTCCGCGCTGAATCAGTAATACTTGTAAGTCCTTCTTACCATAGCCAAATACCACACAGTCAATGCTGAATGCTAATTCAAAAAATGAATCAATCGGCACATCATAAATCTGGTATTCATTTCGCCTTCTAAGGGTTTTGTTTGTTTTTGCCATAGTTTGCTCTATTTGGCAAATGTAAACAAGATTATAAAAATAATACTTATTGTAAAAATTACAAAAAGTATTTTACATTTATCCCATTATTTCACTTAAACCTTTACACTTAACTATGAAAAATCTTACGCTTTTCTTTGCGCTGTTGGGTTTCAGCCTTGTTTCGATGGCTCAAACCTACAATGTTACCTTTAAAGTAAACATGAATGAAGTTGCTGATCCTTTTACAACACCTGAGGTAAACGGCAATTTTAACGGCTGGTGCGGTGGCTGTGCACCCATGAGTGACCCCGATTTAGATGGCATTTGGGAAGTTACCATTGCCCTGGCTCCGGGTACTTATGAGTACAAATTTGCTTACGATAGCTGGGCCGGACAAGAAAACCTGATTCCGGGAACATCTTGCACCGTAACAAATTTTGGTTTTACAAACCGTTCACTGGTTGTAGATGCATCAGATATCAACTTAGACCCTGTTTGTTGGGGTAGTTGCGATAATTGTGGTGCAGGTGCATTGTATGATATTACATTTCAGGTAAATATGAATGGTGTTGCAGGTCCTTTTACTACACCGGAAGTTAATGGAAACTTTAACGGATGGTGCGGAGGTTGTGCCCCTATGACTGATGCAAACAGCGATGGTATTTGGGAAATCACTATTACATTAGCTCCGGGTACTTATGAATATAAATTTGCTTATGATGCATGGGCAGGTCAGGAAGCTTTAACAGAAGGTTCTTCTTGCACCGTTACAAATTTCGGATTTACAAACAGGTCGTTAACCGTTACAGATAATGCTATCCTTGATCCGTTTATTTGGGGAACTTGCGATTTTATCAATACAAACATTACACCTACAGGTACTGTAACTGTATGTTCAGGAACTACGCAAACATTTACAGCAGCTTCCGGCTACACCGGTTATCAGTGGAAGAAAAATGGAACAAATATTCCTGGTGCTAATGCTTCAAGTTATACTACAAATCAGGCTGGTAATTACAGTGTGGTAATCAGCCAGGGAACTGCATTCGCACAGTCACCTCCTACTACTTTAGCAATTTCAAAAGCAGCACCAAAAATTACACCAATAGGAAGTCTTGATATTTGCGCTACAGGCTCAGTAATTCTTAAAGGTAAAATTGGCGTTGGCAGTACTTATCAGTGGTATAAAAATGGTGTTGTAATTGCAGGTGCACCATTAAATCTAACTGTAACAACTATTGGTAGCTATAAACTAAAAGAAACTACTGCTGCAGGTTGTGTGAAATCAAAAACAGCTTCGGTTACATCATCATGTAAATTTGATGAATCAAACAGCGATGATTTTGTTATTTATCCAAACCCTAACAGCGGCGATTTTTCAATTCAACTCAGTAATAATTCAGGCACAGCAAAAGAAATAAATATCACTATTTATTCTGCCACAGGAGCTGTTGTTTATGAAGCAAATTACACTTCAGAAAATAGTGTAATTAATCAGGATATTAATTTAGGTAATGGTATTGCCACAGGTATGTATCTGGTTAAAATAAGTAATGGAAACACTACTTTGAATAAAACATTAGTTATAGAATAATTTGTGGATTTTAAGTTTAAATACTGGGCTGCTCTTAACGAGCGGCCCTTTTTTTTGAATTAACGTATCAAAAATTTTAATTAAAATCAAAACGAAAAATTAAGATCCTGCCCATGTTGTAGGGACGTATTGCATGCGTCCTTACGACTGGCGGTGAAGTCAATTGGGGTTGGGGCATTAAATGATATGCTTTTATAAGGATTTTAAAATTGCATTATTTGTAAATTTATTACCCACCATACAATGAAAAATGTAATTCAAAACGAAAATAAAACCCCCCCCCGGGGGGGGGGATGTTTTGGGGGCGCCCCCCCCGGGGGCGGTAGCCCTGGGGGGGGATAGAAGTTTTTTACCTCGTGTGAAAATTAAGGTGGCTATTCGCATTGTCCTCAGGACATTGCTTGTATTAAAGAGGTTAGTAATTGGAAATTCTTTTTTTAACCAAATTATCGTCCATTTCGGATTTTAAGATGTAATCTGAAATTTCCTTTATTCAATCTTAGATCGAATGATATGTTCTAATATCTGCTTTGCCACTTGAAATCAATGTTATTATCTTTGCGAATCGGGGACTGCAGCCTTAAAGCCTCTTATAACCAGGTAACGGATCCACTGATTGGGACTTATGTCTGGGGTTTCGTTTTGATTCAATTGATATAAACTTATATTTTTTCACCAATGAATATTCCAGAAGTGGTCAGGCATAACTTGAAAAACCCAATTCTAATTCATGTCTGGCCAATTACTGGAATTGAGCCTTGCTTACTAATTCTTGCCAATTAACTTGGAATAAATCTGTTTCTCGTCTTCCTCGCTAATTTCTCCTAAAATTGGAAATTGTTTGAAGTAGGTGGCGCGCATATTTTCTGTTTTCGTCCCGCTCTTTCTCTATCACTAACGCCATAAAATTCAGTTTTGAGATAATACAAACCTAAAACTAATTATTTTTTTATAAATTGAAAATACTATATTCTAAAATAATATTAATCTTTATAATTTAACATTTCCAGAAAAAATTAAAATCAAACAAAAGTGAGAATCCTGCCCATGTTGTAGGGACGTATTGCATGCGTCCTTATGGCATGGGCAGGATTCGTTTGCGTAGGATAGAATGCCATTTTATACTCAATTTATCTGTAGGTGAAAATTAAGTGGCATATCACATTCATTTTACCTATGTGTCAATATTCCTGTATGTAAGGACGATGCATTGTCCTACAGGAATATTGACAATTATGTGCTTCGTATTTTAATTGGTGGTTATGGGTCATTAAATACAATTGAATTTTCATATTAATTGTGATATTAAAAATTGCATTATTTGATAAATTCAGTAATTACACCAAACAAAGAAAAATGAAAATCAAAACAAAATTAGATCCTGCCTCTGTTGTAGGGGGTGTATGCGCCCTCAGCAGGATCATAAGCAGAACAAATTCGATTGTTTCCACACCTTTCTCCTTCTTTTGTTCAACCTGTGATTAAACAAGGATTTCAGATGAAAAATTTTGTTTTTACTTTTTGTAATAATTACAAAAAGGACTATTTTTACTGTAAAATATATTTTACTATGAAACAAATATTTACTTATTTGCTGTTTTGCACCCTTGTAACAAGTGCAATGGCAGATACCTACAATGTTACCTTCAAGGTTAACATGAATGAGGTTGCCGCAGCGTATACCACACCGGAGGTTAACGGCACATTTAATGGTTGGTGCGGAGGTTGTAATCCTTTGACTGACGTTGATGGTGATGGCATTTGGGAGGCTACCATCGTATTGGAATCCGGTACCTATGAATACAAATTTGCTTATGATGCTTGGGCCGGACAGGAATCACTGGTTGAAGGTTCTCCTTGCACAGTTACTGCCTTCGGATTTACAAATCGTTCGTTGGTAGTTGGCGCTGCTGATGTTGTTTTGGATCCCATCTGTTGGGGAAGTTGTGATGCCTGCGATGGTATTGTACTCGACCAAATGGATTTACCGGTTACTTTCGATGATGCCGGTGTTGAATACGGATTAATCGGATTTGGCGGTGCTGAAGCTTCTTCAATCGAAATAGATCCTACAGATGCTACTAATATGGTAGCTAAAGTGATTAAATCAGGCGCTGCTGAATTATGGGCAGGAACAACTATAACAAATGGCGCGGGTGCAGGTTTTGCAACGGCAATTCCATTTAATGATGCTGCAACTACCATGACCGTTCGCGTTTGGTCACCGGATGCAGGCATTCAGGTGCGTTTAAAAGTGGAAGACCATTTAGATCCTACAAAATCGGTTGAAACTGAAGCTACAACTACTGTTGCCGGTGATTGGGAAGTGCTTACATTCGATTTTGCAAACGAAGCACCAGGAACAGCTGTAATTAACTATGGCTATACTTATGACAAAGCTTCTATCTTCTTCAACTTCGGCGTAACCGGAGCTGTTGCAGGTGAAAAAACATATTATTTTGATGATGTTGAATTTGGTGGCGGCGGTGAGCCGATGACTTACAACGTTACATTCGCTGTAAATATGAATGAAGTTGCTGCAGGTTTTACTACACCTGAAGTAAATGGTTCATTTAACGGCTGGTGTGGTGGCTGTAACCCATTATCTGACCCTGATGGTGATGGTATTTGGTCAACAACACTTCCTATATTAGAAGGCAATTATGAATATAAATTTGCTTATGATGCATGGGCAGGTCAGGAAGAATTAACTGAAGGTGATGAATGCACAATTACATTAGGCGGTTTCACAAATAGAAAATTAGTTGTTGCCGGTGGCGATGTTACACAGCCAACAGTATGTTGGGGAAGTTGTAACGATTGTGGTGTTATTGTTTTAGAACAAATGGATTTACCTGTAACATTCGATTTATTAGGTGTTGAATATGGTTTAATTGGTTTTGGCGGCGCAGAAGCTTCAACTATTGAATCTGACCCTACAGGTGCACCAACACTGGTTGCAAAAGTTATTAAATCGGCAACTGCTGAATTATGGGCAGGAACAACAATTACAAACGGAGCCGGTGATGGTTTGGCAAATGCAATTCCGTTTACTGATGCATCTACAATTATGACCGTTCGTGTTTGGTCTCCTGACGCAGGAATTCCTGTTCGTTTAAAAGTGGAAGATCATGCTGATCCTACTAAATCAGTTGAAACAGAAGCAACTACAACTGTTGCAGGCGACTGGGAAACATTAACATTTGATTTTTCAAATGAAGCTCCGGGAACGGCTGTAATCAACTTAGCTTATGCATACGATAAAGCATCTATATTTTTCAATTTTGGAACAACAGGTGCAGTAGCAGGAGAAAAAACATATTATTTTGATGATGTTTATTTTGGCGAACCTGCAGAACCTGTAGTTTATAGTGTAACATTCAATGTTAACATGAATGAAGTTGCCGCAGCATTTACTACACCTGAAGTAAATGGTACATTTAATGGCTGGTGCGGTGGTTGTAATCCGTTATCTGATCCTGATGGTGATGGTATCTGGAGTACTACACTCGATATTACTGAAGGTACATATCAGTTTAAATATGCTTATGATGCATGGGCAGGTTCTGAAACATTAGTTGATGGTGCTGAATGTACTATTACTGATGGCGGATTTGTAAACCGTGCACTTGAAGTAAACAGCGATATGGTAATGGATCCTGTATGTTGGGGCAGTTGTTTAGATTGTGGTGCTGCTGTTACATACGATGTATTATTTACAGTTGATATGAACGAAGTTGCCGCTGCTTTTACTACACCTGAAGTAAACGGTACATTTAATGGCTGGTGCGGAGGTTGCGCGCCAATGAGTGATTTAGATGGTGATAATATTTGGGAATTAACTATTCCGCTTGAAGCTGGAACTTATGAATATAAATTTGCTTACGATACTTGGGCAGGTTCTGAAACATTATTAGAAGGTGATCCTTGTACAATTACTGCTTTCGGATTTACAAACCGTGCTTTAGTAGTTACTGAAGATGTTGCTTTAGATACTGTATGTTGGGGAAGTTGTTCTTCATGTGAAGCAACAGTGCCTGCACATATTGTAAAATTCCAGGTAGATATGAATACCGTAACAGAAACTTTCACAACGCCTGAAGTAAATGGTACATTTAACGGATGGTGCGGAGGTTGTGCTCCAATGAGTGATTTAGATGGAGACAATGTTTGGGAATTAGAAATTTTATTACCTGAAGGAACATATGAATACAAATTTGCTTACGATGCTTGGGCAGGTCAGGAAGAATTAACTGAAGGTGATATTTGTACCATAACAACAGATGGTTTTACAAACCGCGCATTAACCGTAACCGGTCCTGCAACTTTAGATGTTGTTTGTTGGGCAAAATGTTCAGCTTGTAATGTGGCAATAAATAATTCTGTTATTGGAGATGTTAATGTATGGCCACAACCTGCAAGTGGTGTTGCCTATTTATCATTCGACGATAATCAATTTATGGATGCCGATATCGTTATTACAGATATTACAGGAAGAATGATTCAACAATCAGTAATTAAAAATAATAACCACGAAATAAATCTGAACGGATTTGTATTTGGTTTATATCAAATAACTGTAATTAAAAACGGACAGGTTATTTATTCAAATAGTTTGTCAGTATTATAAATTCTTTTTTAGTATGGTTAGTTTCAACCCGGTTATGTTTTTCATAACCGGGTTTTTTTTGGGCAGAAATAAATAACCGTAAATAAAAACACCTGTAATTTTTATATTACAGGTGTCGTTTAAAAAAATTATCGGTCTACAGTAGATTTATTAAGCGGATACTTCCGTTCTTAAATTAAAGCCTCAGCAATCATCGGATACATTACATATTCCGTCTGTATTGTCCTCCCACCTCAAACAGCGACTTGGTGATTTGACCAAGGGAGCAGAATTTACAAGCCTCCATTAATGCTTCGAATAAGTTATTATTCTGGATTGCAGTTGTTTGCAAATGACGCAAATGATATGCTGTAAACGAGGTGTTTTTTTCATGCAAATTTTTAAGCGTGGTAATCTGCGCTTCTTTTTCTTCTTCCGTTGCGCGAATTACTTCCATCGGCAAAATAGTTGGTGAACCTTTTGAATTCAGGAAAGTATTTACACCGATTATTGGATAAGCACCAGTATGTTTTAATGTTTCATAAAATAAACTTTCTTCCTGAATTTTTCCGCGCTGATACATCGTTTCCATTGCACCTAATACACCGCCACGTTCTGTGATTCGGTCAAACTCACTTAATACAGCCTCTTCAACCAAATTAGTTAATTCTTCAATAATAAATGAACCCTGAATTGGATTTTCATTTTTAGCCAACCCTAATTCTTTATTAATTATTAACTGAATGGCCATTGCTCTACGTACACTTTCTTCTGTTGGAGTTGTAATAGCCTCATCATATGCGTTGGTATGTAATGAATTACAATTATCATAAATAGCATACAATGCCTGCAGTGTAGTTCTGATATCATTAAAATCAATTTCCTGCGCATGTAAACTTCTTCCGCTGGTTTGAATATGATATTTTAACTTTTGTGTACGATCGTCGGCGCCGTATTTCATTTTCATAGCCTTAGCCCAAATTCTTCTCGCAACACGACCAATAACGGCATATTCCGGATCAATACCATTACTAAAGAAAAACGAAAGGTTTGGCCCAAAGTCGTTAATATTCATTCCACGACTTAAATAATATTCTACATATGTAAATCCGTTTGCTAAAGTAAACGCTAATTGTGTAATCGGATTTGCTCCGGCTTCAGCAATATGATATCCGGAAATAGAAACAGAATAAAAATTACGAACCTTATTTTGAATAAAATATTCCTGCACATCGCCCATTAAACGCAAAGCAAATTCTGTAGAAAAAATACAGGTATTTTGTGCCTGATCTTCTTTTAAAATATCTGCCTGAACAGTACCGCGAACAGTACTTAATGTTTTTGCTTTAATGCCCGCATAAATTTCTGCAGGTAATACCTGATCACCGGTTACACCTAATAATAATAATCCTAATCCGTTATTTCCTGCAGGTAAATCTGCTGCATTGTATTTTGGACGCAGATGTTCTCTGCCTTTGTAAATTTCCTGAATTTTAGCTTCAACTTCCGCCTCTAGTTTATTTTCAAGAATATATTTTTCGCATTGTTGGTCAATAGCTGCATTCATAAAAAATCCAAGTAGCATCGGCGCCGGACCGTTAATGGTCATGGATACAGATGTTTTTGGATCAGCTAAATCAAATCCGCTGTATAATTTTTTTGCATCATCTAAACAACAAATACTAACGCCGCTGTTACCAATTTTTCCGTAAATATCCGGACGATAATCAGGGTCGTTTCCATATAATGTTACACTGTCAAACGCAGTTGATAAACGTTTTGCAGGCATACCTAAACTCACATAATGAAAACGTTTATTGGTACGCTCAGGTCCGCCTTCACCGGCAAACATACGTGTTGGATCTTCTTCTTCGCGTTTAAAAGGATAAATACCGGCAGTAAACGGAAATTCACCGGGAACGTTTTCCTGCAATTGCCATTGTAATATGTCGCCCCAGGCTTCATATTTCGGCAGACTGATTTTCGGAATTTGTAAATGCGATAAACTTTCCGAATGCGTTTTAATTTTTAATTCTTTATCGCGCACTTTGAATATATAATATTCATCAGTATACGATTTTAATTTATTATTCCAGGTTTGAATTAAATCGAGATTTTCATTATCAATTTTTTTCGCAACCTTTTGGTATTCGGCTTCCAGTTTGTTTTTTAATTCGGTATCATCTACAATTGACTTAGCGGTATGTAACGCGAATAAATTTTGTGCTACGGTTTTTTGTTCTACCACCTTTTTATCATAAGCACGATTTGATTCTGATATTTCTGCAAGATATCGGGTGCGTTGTGGCGGAATAATGAATATTTTTTTACTCATTTCATCCGTTATATGAAAATCGGAATGTAAATCAACTTTTGTTTTTTCTTTAATCGTATCCATCATGTGACGATACAACTGATTTGTTCCCGGATCATTAAACTGCGAAGCAATAGTGGCGAAAACCGGCATTTTTTCGGTATCCACATCAAACAATTTATGATTGCGCTGAAACTGTTTCCTAACATCACGCAAAGCATCCTGAGCACCACGTTTGTCGAATTTATTTATCGCAATTAAATCCGCAAAATCAAGCATGTCAATTTTTTCCAACTGACTTGCTGCACCGTATTCAGGCGTCATTACATATAAACAAACATTACTATGTTCAGTAATTTCTGTATCACTTTGTCCGATTCCGGATGTTTCAAGAATAATTAAATCAAATTGTGCTGCTTTTAATATTTTAACGGCTTCGTCAACGTGTTTGCTTAATGCAAGGTTTGCCTGACGTGTTGCCATGGAGCGCATATAAACGCGTGCATTATTAATTGCATTCATCCTGATACGATCGCCCAGTAATGCACCACCTGTTTTCCGTTTACTAGGGTCAACAGATAAAATGGCAATTGTTTTATCGGTAAAATCGATTAAAAACCTACGCACTAATTCATCCACCAGCGATGACTTACCTGCTCCGCCGGTACCTGTAATTCCTAAAACAGGTGTGTTATTATTTTTAATTAATACCTCCACCTGTGTCATAATATTTGCTGCATCAGGTGTGTTGTTTTCTACGGCAGAAATTAATTTTCCTATACTTTTCCAGTCTTTTTCGTTGGTGAGATGTTTTAATTCGCCATTTAAATTTACACCCGTTGCGAAATCACTTTGCTGAACCAAATCATTTATCATACCCTGCAAACCCATCGACCTTCCATCATCAGGAGAATAAATTCTGGTAATGCCATAATTCTGCAATTCTTCTATTTCACTTGGAAGAATTGTTCCTCCGCCACCACCAAAAATTTTAATATGTGCACATCCTTTTTCCTTCAGCAGGTCATACATGTATTTAAAATATTCTGTATGTCCACCCTGGTAACTCGTCATGGCAATTGCCTGCACATCTTCCTGAATCGCACAATTCACAACTTCCTCCACGCTGCGGTCATGGCCTAGATGTATAACTTCAACGCCAGTTGCCTGAATTATCCTGCGCATCACATTAATGGCCGCATCATGCCCGTCGAAAAGGCTGGCAGCTGTTACAATCCTGATTTTGTGCTTGGGTTGGTATGGTTGAACGTCTGTCATATCTTCTAATATAGCGCAAAGTTACTTAATAGGCAGGAAATAGGTATTCGGACGCCTTCCTGTGCTATTCAGGCTACCTGAATGCAAAGTGGTAACAGACAAAAACAACAAAACCCCTCGACCAAAAAGGGGTTTTGAAGGCAGGGGAGGAGAACCCTGCAAAATTGAAATCAGAAACAAAACAACTGCGAAAAAAAATCCGGAGGCGAAATCATTTGTTAATGCAACGCCACCGGATAAACCACTGTTAACTCACTTATTGTTTAATGAATTTAGTTACCTGCGTTGAACCATCTTCATTTATTACATTTATTAAATACATGCCGGCTTGTAATGATTCAATATTTATCCTGAATTCATTTTCACCACCATTCAAATTACCGGAAAAAATCTGTTGTAAATTACGTCCACTGATATCGCTAATAATAATTGTTGCATGATTGTTTACATCACTTTCAAGCATTAAAACAATATTTTTTGTAGCGGGATTTGGATATACTGCTAAGTCATTTTTATGCAAAATATCATCTATACCTGTAGGTGCAATTACAACGGTGTCACAATCAGTGTCTGTGCAAAATGCAGTAGTAATGGTTAAACAAATAACATAAGAGCCACCGGCGTCATAGTTATGTGCAGGTTCAAATTCCGTAGATGAACTGCCATCTCCAAAATCCCAGAAATAACTTGCTGCAACACCACCATCTGCTGATAAATTGGTAGTAAATACCCCCCATGGTGTAATTCCAAATTCATAATTAAATGCTGCATTACATTCAGTTGCAGTATCCCCTACGGTAACATTAATTATATTACAATACATACTTTCACATGAATCAGTAGTAGAAATACTTAAACAAACAGTGTAAGATCCTGATACGGCATAAACATGGTTTGGATTTTCGATTGTTGATGTAAATCCATCACCAAAACTCCAATGGTAAGTAAGAATATCTGCACCACCTGTTGTGCTTGTATTGGTAAATTCTACAAGCCCTCCTGTGATATCAGCAACATAATTTGCATTACAAAAACCTGAATCTATAATTACTTCACCAATGTTAATCGTATTACAATATGTGCTGGAACAACTATCGGCAGTATAAATTGTTAAACAAACTACATAAATGCCATCATCATAAGAATGCGTCGGATTAACAGCGAATGATGTTTCGCCATCACCAAATTCCCATACATAATCGGCAGGAAATCCGTCGGCATCTGATAGGTTAGTAAATTCAACCGTTCCATCAGATTCATCGAAAGTAAAAAATGCGCTACAACCGGTAGAATCGCCTCCACCAAAAATGGTGATGGTTTGACAATATTCACTTATGCATGAATCGGCTCCAAAAACGGTTAAACATACATTGTAAGAACCCGGATCAAAAGTGTGGGATGGGTCATCAAGATAAGATGAACTGCCATCGCCAAAATCCCAAAAAGAAGACACATCTGCCGGAGTTGACAGGTTGTTAAAAGACAAGATTTCTCCGAAAGCATCGAAGGTAAACAAGGCATTGCAGTCGCCACCGGCAGCTCCAGTAATTTCTATAGAGTCGCAATAGGTTGAAGTGCAACTATCTGCAGCATACACAGTAAAACAAACTAAAAAAGTTCCGTTTGTGGCATAAGTATGTTCAGGGTTTTCAGTGTAGGCATAAGCGCCATCGCCAAAACTCCAGAAATAACTTGGAGAAAGCCCGGTTGCGAAACCGTTGAAAGCCGCATCGGGCCCATCAGTCATATAGTTAAAATCTGCTGAACAGTCTTGTGCTGCCGCTTTATTGCCAAACGAAAATAACGTCAGCAGGGCAACAACAATTAAGGAGTAATACGTTTTTGTCATTTTTAGGTATTTGTATAGGATTAGTAAATTCTAAACCTATACACGAAACTAAAAATGAAAAGGTTGGGTAATGATGATAAATATTTCTTTTAACTTTTATCAATCAAAATTTGAAGTGTCATGCTAAAAGTTTTATTCAAAACGGAATTTTGATTGCCAATAGGTGACTGGTAGCCCAGATCCAGCGCAAAGGATGAATATTGGATTCCGGCGCCTAAAGTAAAATATTGCCGGCCACCCTTTGAAGGGGCTTCATAAAAATATCCGACACGAGCGGCAAAAATTTCGTACATCAAATACTCCAGGCCTGCACGGTAATTAATTTCATCAATTTCTTCTGAAAAACCCTGTGGCGCATCTGAAAATGACGTTAACATGCCTTGCATAGCACTATATTCTCTGAAATCGAAAATGCCATTTGCGGGATCAATGTCAGCGGTATCAGGTGTTGGCACTAACAATTTATTTACCTCACCGGAAATACTGATTTGATGATTTTGTGCAATGTTATAGGAGTATCCCAAACCAATTCCCAAATTTGTCGGCAAATAATCTTTTGTAATAATATTGGTATACCACATTTTACCACCAATATTTTTTATTACTAAGCCTGCATTTAATTCAGACTTTTCAGAGATTGAATTTGTATAAAATAAGGAAATATCACCGGCGATATCCTGAACAGGTTGGTTGTCGTTTGCGGTAAAACCGGGTAATGTTGTTAAATTGGAATAAATATATTTTAACGTTAAACCTGCAGAAAAATTAGGCGATAATTTGCGGGCATATGCAGCGTCTACAGTCAGCTCATTTGGTCGGAATTCTGATATTACATTTCCTGTGGCAGAGGTAAAGGTGAGTGTTCCCAAACTAAAATAACGAGTGCCTAAACTTAAAGCCTGTTCATCATCAAGTTTAATAAATGTACTGATATCAGCAATATAGAAACCCTCAACCAACTCGCTTAACCAGGGTAAATAAGATATAGATAACCCAAACGGATTTTTTTCCGGAATAAAGGCCAGTTTTGCGGCATTTAGAAATATAGACCCTGCGTCAGGTGAGGTGGCTAAACCGGAATTTCCCAAGGCTGCACTTCTTGCATCCGTTGGCACAAGTAAAAATGGTACAGCCGTTTGAATAGTGTTAATATAATCGTCGGGTGAGGTTGTCGGTATTATTTGTGCATTGGTATTGGCTGAGAAAATAATAACCAGAATGAATACTGGAAATAGTTTAGATGGGTACATAAAATGTGTTTAATACTTAACGGAAATTTATGATAAAAATTTTTTCCGGGCAAAAAAAAAGACGACCAATAGATCGTCTTTCTTTTATAATAATTTAAAATTTATCCGTCAGAGCCATCATCTGTTTTTGCACCACCTTCTGTGCCTAATGCATCAAGATTGAATTGTAGTGTGAAACGTAATGTATTGTCTAATGGATTTTGATTATTGCTAGTTGGAACAAGATAAGAGAAATCTAATCCAAACACATTATATCGTAAACCTAAACCAACAGTGAAAAACTGGCGACCACCTTTTGTTGCGTGTTCATAAAAATAACCTGAACGCACAGCAAATTTTTCGTCATACCAATATTCTACACCCGCAGAATAAATAATTTCATGTAATTCTTCGCTGATACCATTTGGCGCATCACCGAATGAACTTAACATACCACTTACAACACCCTGTTCTTTAAAGTCAAGGATACCATTTTGCGGATTTGAATCTGCGCTATCCGGTGTTGGAACTAATAATTTATTAAAATCTAAAGCGAAAGTCAATTTATTATAATCATCGAAATGGATGCCATAAGCTGCACCAATACCGAGGTTGGTTGGGATAAAATCTTTTTCAATACTTGAAGTATAGGTTACTTTATTACCAACGTTAGAAATATTTAAACCGATACCAATTTCTGAATCTTTATCGCCTGTATCAAATGTATTGGTATAAAACATAGATAAATCGGCAGCAACACCACGGGCCGGTTTAATTTCCACACCATTCACTACCTGACCTGTTGCCAGATTGGAATAAATATATTTTAAATCGAGACCTGCTGAAAGGTGATCGGCAAGTTTACGTGAGTAAGCAAAGTCGAAAGCAAATTCGTTAGGACGGAAATCCTGTAAAATATTACCTGATGCATCCGTAAAAGTGATTGTTCCTAATGAAAAATAACGTAATGAAGCACTTACAGCCTGTAATTCGTTTACTTTCCAGTATCCATTTAAATAGGCAAGGTAGATGTCATTTACAAGGTTTTTAAGCCATGGGGTGTAAGTAAGGGAAATACCCGTTGGATGGGCATCATCCATAAAAACAATTTTCGAGGCATTCCAAAATATGGAGTTTGCATCGGGAGATATTGCAATTCCAACATCTGCCATACCGCCTGAACGCGCGTCAGGTGCAATGCGCAGGAAAGGAACTGCTGTAGTAACGGTGTTGAGGTATTCATCACCTGTGTTTCCAATGGAAAGCTGTGCTTTTGATGAGGTTGAAACTGCTACTACCGCAACAACCATCCATGTAAGTTTCATAAAATTCCGCATAATTATTTCTTCTAAAAGTCTAGGGTTTGCAAAAATAGTAATTATCCATAACGTTTTGGCACATCACTTTAGTATAACCAGTTTTTGAAATTCATTTGCCTTTGAATTATCGCTGGTTGAACGGACAGTAATCTTGTAAATATATACCCCTTTTCCGATATTATCACCATAATCATCCAAGCCGTCCCATTCAATATTATCAACACGGTATCCTTCGGTAGAAACCTGCTGTTGTATGGTTTTGATGCGTTTCCCGCTTACGGTAAAAATCTCTACTTTAACATCTAAAACATCGCCCGGCCGGTTATGTTCAAACCAGAAACTGGTGCTGGTAGTGAATGGGTTCGGATAATTTAACACATGACTTAACGCCAAATCCGCCGTTGCAGCTACCACAAACTCGGTATAGCCATCCCCTGAGTTGTTATAAACATCCCATGCTTTCACTGTAACCGTATGTCTGCCCTCAGCCACATCTGCCAAAGGATAGGCTACCGAACCGCTTTGATATTTATCAAGATCAGACTCATAATATTCATTCAGTTTTAAGGTTGTTTGCTGGTCATCATCTAAAGTCGCCGTAATATCATGGCCAACCGCATTTCCCAAAGCATTTATTCCTGATGAATCAATCAGTTTTATCAGTAAAACAGGATTTTCATCTGTAAGTCCACCAAAAACAAAAGTTTCATCGTTCATATAAACATCAACCAAAGGACCTGCAACATCGGTTGGCGCATTGTCTGCAGTTCCACCAATAATTACATTCGAATTATATCCATTCGCATCATCCAACCCATTATCGGCATAATAACTCAGTTTTCCTGCACCGTAACTATAGGAAATATCTTTTGGCACAATAAACGTAAACTGAAATTCACCATTCGTTACACTGGCTTTACCTTTATATAAGGCGTTTTTTTGTAATTCAAAACTAAATGGCTGACTAGGCCCGTATCCGCCAACACCACTAAATGTTGGGTCGTTTACAAGATTATTTATCGTGATTGGTTTATCATAAACAGCAGGATAAACGGTTCCATTAAATGATGATAATTTAATTCCGCCTTCATCGGTTACTTCACCGGTAATTACAACTTTATCTAATGCCTTTAATGTATCGGTATAAATTGCTACATCAAATCCATTTACTGTTTTAGTGGTTACATTAAATTTCGGATAATTTAATACCAAAGCAGGATCACCTAATAAAATAAATTTTCGATTATTTGTTGCACCGGTTGTTACTGCATTTTTCCCTTTTTTTACTGCATCGCCCAATGCCGGATACTGCCCGTCAATTTTAATAAATAACTGTGTCAGTAAATTGCGATTTAAATCATAATTTCCTGAAGCATAAACCAGCCTAACGGTTGTTACCAAAGCAATTCCGCCTCCTGTAGGGTTCATAAGCACCAGTTCGCCTGCTGATCTTAAATCAGGATTATCGTAACGTGAAAATGAACATGTTGCAGTTATAAATAAAGGCAGTTTATCATAATTATCCCAGGTATTAATATCATCAACCGAAAGTACTCTTTCCTGTGCCCAGTTTTGTTCATTTCCATGACCTAAATAATTCATGATAAATGCACCGGAATATATTTTATTATTAATATTTGTTTCTACCTCAGGGTATCTTTCACCACCTGCACCCGGAATTTGCTGATAAGAGTCAAAATAAATTTTATCAATATTGTAAACCGGGTAATCTTCATCAATCATTTTAGCCAATAAATCGGCATCTTTTACGTGTTGATTATAATCTTCATCATCCGCTAAAAAACATAATCCATTTCTCCAACTGCCTAAACTTTCTGTTGATTTATAATGTAAAATTTTATCTACCATTTGTGTTGCTTCTTCAGCAGTTACAACAGGCAATCTGCCAATACCAATATCCAGTTTTTCGGCTGTGTCTTCAATATTATCTCCTTCGGTTGGGTCCAGAAAACCAAAAAAATCATCTGTGCCATATGAAACCCCGCGTGACAGCGATTCACCACTTTCGTAATTCGGAACTTTTAATGTATTCTTTTCATCGTCAAAAGCGAGGTAGCGAAAATCAAAAGATGCATCGCCAAACAATAATAAATAGCGTGGCATTAATTCAGTATCTCCACCTGCACGTTCATAAAACATGCGCATCATATCGCGTATTGCAGATATATCCTGTGCACCAGATGAAAATTCATTGTAAATAGTATAAATATTTACTACCATGGTATCTAAACCCTGCGTATCGTGATGGAATCCCGCTAATCTTCTCGCCTCACTTAAAAATGTAGGATGTGCAACAATTACATAATCCGGTTGGTAAGCGATATTATGTAAATTCTGATTGGCAACTGTTTCTTCGAAAGTAATATCATTACCCGAAAAAACATCTCCCGATTTAAATGCAATAAACTGACGTAACGAATCTGATTTTGCAGTAAAAATTACATTACTTCCTTCACTGGAAAAAATTTGATTTTTTACATTTATCTGATCAGTCACATCCCAAATAGTAACATCAGTTCCTGATGTTATAGAATATTTAGTAATATTTCCCGGCGCAATAGTAGATTGATCTCTAAAATATAATTGTGCATTATCATACATTAATTTACCTCTGCCTAATAATTCAATATAATTCATCCAGGCAGTATTAACTGATGAACCTGAAAATTCTACATGTATGGCTATGTTTTCTGATGATGATGAAAATGCTGTTTCAATTGCACTTTCATAAGCATACGTTTCATTAAATCCGGCAACTAATTCTGATATAACAATATTACTTGGCAACGGAACGCCATTGGCATCAAATTTTAAAATGGTAGAACCCGAAAGGCTTGCCCCGGCTGCGCTTGAGCGAATTGTTACGGGTGTAGTGGTAATTAAATTCGGCAACGTAAAATTATAAGTGCGGTCGGGATTATAAATATCTATTATTTCACTATACCATTTTCTGCCTGAGTTTAGCAAATTAATTTTATCGTTATCGGTAAAAGCCAAAACATCATATTCGGTGGTGAGAATATTTTCTGTTCCATCAGATGTTTTATTTTGAATAAATTTTCCAGAGCCCTGATCTGTTGTTATAAAATAATACGTTTGATCTGAATATATATTATTGGCGTGTGCATAACGGTTTGTTGTTTCATTATAATACCAGCGATGCGGCGCCTGTCCGAAAAAATAAATATAGTCGCCATCATCAAAAAAACCATTTGCATTGGCATCAAATTTATAGATGGCATTTTCCTGTAAATCGTCGTAACGAAAACCTGCATTTGATTCAGGTAACATGCCACCACCATTTCCGAAAACACCAAATGTGCTGAACGAAATTGTTCCGGTAATGCCATTACTGTTTAACCAGTCGCGGTCAATTTTAAAAACACCTTCTTTTTTTACACTGATTTTATACCAGCTTCCTGCTGCTAAAACCGAACCTTCTGCAAATTCATTTTCATCGGTTGTTTTATAATTATTGGCGCCGGATGTAGTGATTACTAATTTAAACTGCACTAATTTTTCAATATTTCCGGTGGTATTATTTAAACGCAGCGGAACAAAATGTACATCAAGTAAAGGTTGTTTTTGTGCATATCCGATTTGATATTTTATTTCAACCTGATTGCTTAACTGCAAACGCATACCGGCAAGTTTTTTACTGTCGGCAATTTCAATGAGTTCGTAAACAGCATTTTCCAGTTTTACGGTTATGGCAGCAGTTCCGGTAACGGGAAAAGACTCACCGTATTCCGGCAAAATAATATTGTTGATGAACTGATAGCCGGCGCCCTCAAACTGCAACGATTCGCCGTATTGCTGGTCAAGATTGGAAAACGGACGTAATTCGGCTGACCAATTGAGTGTTCGATCCACTGAAATTTGTTCACCAGCCAATACTGCATTAGCAAATAAACACGTTAACATTGCAGTCGAAACAAAAAATTTAGTTGATCTGCGAAACATTTTTATCGCTGTCATAGGTTTTTTAACTAAGGTTATAGGTGCCACTTAAACGCAAATATCATAAGAATATTGCCATTATTCCGTCATTTTCGGTTAATACCAACAATGTACGGTTAACCCTGTTTTTTTTCATTTTGTTCACTTTGAATTTTTCGGGTTTACATGCGCAGGATCTCCGATATGGGCATTGGCATGCAAGTGAAACCATGTTTAATCCGGCCTTTACCGGCTCGTCGGGGCAACCACGGGTAATATTGAATTTTCGTGACCAATGGCCGGATATGCCACAGTCTTATGTTTCTTACCGTGCGGCTTTTGATGCTTATGTCGAGCCAATTCGAAGTGGTATCGGACTGTTTATAAATCAGGATAATCAGGGCGATGGGGTGCTTCAATCCACCGAAATCGGCGCACAGTATATGTATCAGGCACGAATCGCCTACAGTTGGGCACTAAATTTCGGGATGCAGTTTTCTTATAATCAGATTCGCCTAAACTGGCAGGATTTGCAGTTTTTCGACCAAATCAACCTTTTATACGGTTTTAATGATGTTTTCGGCAATCCTAATCCGACAGCAGAGCTTACTCCCGGCAGTCTCACCCAGGGTTACACCGATTTAGGTGCCGGGGCAGTTTTATACAGCGATAAAATGTATGTAGGGCTGGGCGTTTCGCACCTCACAACACCAAAAGTAAGTTTTTATAACAACGCGGCGAGTGTCATTCCGATGGGCTTTTCGGGTCAGGCAGGTGTGTTTTTTGGGGGTGGAAAGAAGGATGCGCTGGTAGTGAACCCTTACGCGCTGTTTTCTACACAAAAGGGTTTTAGTCAGCTGCAGACTGGCATTTACGTTAAAAAAAGTATCATTTTGGGCGGATTTGCGGTTAAACACAATACTTCGAACCTCAGCGACGTTATGTTCCTCGCAGGTTTGAGTAAAGGAATGCTCAAATTTGCCTACAGCTATGATGTGAGTGTGGGACCACTTGCCGGACTATCCGGAGGGGCGCACGAAGTATCATTAATGTTGACTTTTAAGGACAATCCGGACAGGTCGAAAAAGAATAGTCAAAAAAGTATGCTTGATTGTCCTTCTGTGTTATGAATGTAAAAATAAGTTTTATACATTTGCGTTAACTCTGTAAAATAGATTAAAGTATGAAAAGAAATCTGCAGCCTGTAATGCTTTTAGTGCTTACAGTATTAGTTGTTTCACTTTCAACTTCCTGTAAAAAACGGTCGTCGGTTACCAATTTCAAGTATAACGACACCAAATGGGGAGGTTTTGAAGCCCACAAATTCGATGGTCAGGCCACCGGGCCTAACTTAGTTTTGGTTCAGGGCGGTACCGTTACGCAGGGTGTTACCGAGCAGGACGTTACCTTTGAATACAACAACATTCCTCGTCGTGTTACTGTTTCTTCCTTCTATATGGATGAAACTGAAATCTCAAACTTACACTACCGCGAGTATGTGTATTGGGTAACTAAACAGTTTCCTGATTTCCCTGAGGTAATCAAAAACTCTTTACCGGATACACTGGTATGGCGCGAAGAACTTGCGTTCAACGAACCATATGTGCAGTATTATTTCCGCCACCCATCTTACCAAAACTACCCTGTTGTAGGTGTTTCCTGGTTACAGGCTACTGAGTTTTGTAAATGGAGAGGTGACCGTGTGAACGAGATGATTCTTGCCGAAAACAAGTACATCACGCCAAACACAATGGGAACCGGTGAAGATAATTTCACTTCTGAAACTTACTTATCACAACAGTATACTACCAATATCAAAAAAGGTAAAAAAGATTACAGCCCTTACGCTGCTGACCCTAAAATGGGACGTTATGTGCGTATGGAAGATGGTGTACTTTTACCTGACTACCGTTTACCAACTGAAGCTGAATGGGAATTTGCTGCTCTTGGTTTAGTTGGTAACCGCGTTACCGGAAACGAGATGATTACCGATCGCCGTATTTATCCATGGGATGGTACTTCATTGCGTGAACCTTCTGCAAAAGAAAAATGGGCTCAAGGTAAAATGCTTGCAAACTACAAACGCGGTCGAGGTGACTATGCGGGTGTTGCCGGTAAATTAAACGATAACTCTATTATTACAGCTCCTGTTTATTCATTCATGCCTAACGATTACGGTATATATAATATGGCCGGAAACGTTAACGAATGGGTTGCCGATGTTTATCGCCCGAATACTTATTTTGATGAAGAGGACCTAAACCCGTTCCGTGGTAATGAATATATGACCCGCGAATTGGATGAAGATAACTATCCATTATTAGATTCATTAGGTCGTATTCGTTATCGCCCTGTGAAAGACGAAGAAGCTGTTAACCGTCGTAACTATAAAAAAGGTTATGTAGTTGATTACCTCGATGGTGACTCAACATCATATGTAACTTACGATTATGGTAAAACAACTTTAATCAGCGATAATGCACGTGTATACAAAGGTGGCTCATGGGCTGATGAAGCATTCTGGTGTTCACCCGGCTCACGTCGTTATCTTGAAGAAGATAAATCGACTGCTACAATCGGTTTCCGTTGTTGTATGATTCGCCTAGGTGGTGATGTTGATAATGAAACCAAAGGTGGTAACAACTTCAAGAAAACCAAAAAACAACAAAAAGTAAATAAGACCAACAGAAATATGAATAAATTCTGATGTGTTGGTAAAAGAAATACGAGCCTTCCGTAACTTACGGAAGGCTTTTTTATTTTTACTGCCTTATGCAAAATCAAATCGAACAACTTTATCAGCTTTTTCTTCAGTCAACCGGTGTAACTATCGATAACAGAAAAATTTCCGGTGGTGAAATGTTTTTTGGCTTGCAGGGAGATAAAGTAAACGGTAGTATATATGCAAAAGCTGCTTTAGATAATGGTGCCTTATGTTGTGTGATAAATGATGACCAATATAAAATAAATGAAAAGTGTATTGTAGTTGAAGATGTTTTAATTGCCTTACAATTACTGGCAGCAAAATATCGGAGCACATTTAATTTTCCGGTATTGGCTTTAACCGGCTCAAACGGTAAAACAACAACTAAAGAATTAATAGCAGCAGTATTATCAAAAAAATATCGCGTATCAGCAACCAAAGGGAATTTGAATAATCATATCGGAGTTCCCTTAACTATTTTATCTGTTCCAAAAGATTGCAATTTTGCTGTAATTGAAATGGGTGCTAATCATCAAAAAGAAATTGGAGGTTATTGCAAGTATGCTAATCCCGATTTTGCATTAATTACCAATATTGGAAAAGCACATCTAGAAGGTTTTGGGGGGATAGAAGGTGTGTTAAAAGGTAAATCAGAATTATTTGAATTCGTGCTGCAAAAAAATGGAATTTTATTTATTAATAGCGGCGAGAAAAAATTAAAGGCATTATTTTCAGATTACCCAAAAATGATAACTTACGGGTTTGAAGCTAATGATTATGCCAGTGGCAAGATGATAATAGGAGATGAATTTGCACAATTAATTTTAGATGATAACATTACTATTCAGTCGCATTTAGTTGGCGATTATAACAATAATAATATTATGGCAGCTGCTTGTATTGGGAAATACTTTGGCGTAGAAGTGGAGGACATTAAAGCAGCCATTGAAGCTTATCAACCCGATAACAACCGCAGCGAGTTAAAAGAAGTAGGTGGCAATTATTTTATTATGGATGCTTATAATGCGAATCCATCGAGCATGCAGGCTGCCATTGAAAATTTTTCAAAATTAAACGCGACGCATAAAATTGCCATATTAGGTGATATGCTGGAACTGGGCGATTATGCTGTTGCAGAACACCAGGCTATTATGGATTTGGTATTAAAAAGTAATGTCACTAAGGTAGTTACGGTAGGTCCTGTATTTGCAGCTTTATCAAATAAAAATGTTTTGGCATTTCCGGATGCAGCAGCAGCAAAAAAATGGTATGCTGCACAAGCATTTAAAGGAGCAACTATTTTATTAAAAGGCTCGCGCGGTATGCATCTCGAAGAAATAATCAGTTGAATGATTTCCGAAACAATATTTCCGCTTAAAAATTATTTCTTGCAATAAATAATTATCCCAATTTATGAAAAATGCGTAACCATTTTTCAGGCACATCATTTTTAACAGCAGCCTCATAATCTTCATAAGCACATGGTACTAATTGATGGCGTTCAAATCGCTGTTGCACTATAAAAGGAACCTCTACCCACCAACGACCGGTTTTCATACTTTTCCAAAATGTGAGGTCGTATTCATTATCGGCAATATTGACAATATATTTTGTAAAATCTTTTTCTGAAACAATTGGGTAATCACTTTTGCGATTATAATAACCATCTACAAAATACCAAATCATTTGTGCGATAAGCTGAGCCGTTAATTCCTGATTATCAAACATCGGGTTGTACTCATAAATACCAAGGGAAGTAATTTTATCGCTCATCCCTGCGTAACGCATAATCTGACACATTTCTTCACCCGATAATCCGTTTGGTGTAGCGTGAGCATGCCCGGGTGCATCTGCTCCGCGAATTGCAGATATGTCGATACTCAAAATATCTGCATCGCGTACCTCTGGTTCTGCGAATTGAATATTTTCTTTTATTCTGCCCAATCGGATAGCATCAAAATATAATGCATCAACTGCTTTAATAATTTCGGGAGAATTAAAATGCGACTGATAAGCTATGCCTGAATAATTAAATAAATATTTGGGTTCGTAATTAAAAATGTTTTGAATCCAGGTTCTTGCTGCCGGTAAATATTCAGGATCATCTAAATCGATACGTTCATCTATCACCATTAAATTAATGGCCTGCCCTAAAAATTCATAACCTGCATATTGGCCTATGGTAACATCCTGGCTGCCTCCAATAATTATAGGTAAAATTTGCTGACCCAGAAACCATTCCATTACCATTTTTAGATTTTGGTAAGTTTCTTCGGGTGTTTCACCAACCAAAACATCACCGGCATCCATCACTTGAAGCGGATAATCGTTTATGGCTAATTTATAAAGGTGCTGACGAATTATATCTGCTCCGGTGGCACATCCGCTGTTTTGCAGACTACCACGACCTTCATTTACTCCTATAATGGCAATTAAACATCCATTGGTATCCGGTAATTCGCCGGTATTAATATTAATTTTTTTCCCCCAATGATAGTTTTGAAGCGTCCAGTCGTTCAAAAATTCCTTTATACGAACGGGAGTAAGGAGTTTATTTATCATGGTATAAAATTGAGGTATAAATTGAAATGCTTGCACATCGCTTTTCACCTCAACTTTTTCAGGTTGTCTATTTATTCAGTCATTTCAGCATTTTGATAAGTTGATGCGGCGCTCAACCGGCCGTTTACGGAAGCGACTCAATCAATTTTATTTACTTTTGTAACAAATACAGGCAATATGCAAGGGTTTTTTGATTCGGAATTTCTTCACAATACAATACGGCAATGGACCTGGCTGGCGGGTGTCATTCTGTTTGTGATATTATTCAAAAAGTATATTTCCAAAATGATTAGTCTGCTATTATTCAAAATAGTAGAAAAAACAGAAGCCGGCGACCTTGTTGAAGAATTTTTGCGCCTTATATTAAAACCGCTTCAATATTTTATTGTATTACAAACAATTTACTTCGGTGTAAAAACACTGCATTATCCTTTTGTTGAAAATGATGAAGTTGTAAAAAGTTATGTAATCAGCTTTTTATATGGCGCATACCGCTTATTGCTAATATTTAATGCTGCTTGGATTGTTTCTCGCATTGGCGATTTTTTTGTTTTGGTGTTAAAACATCGCGCAGCAAAAACAGAAGACCCATGGGATGATCAGTTAGTTGTTTTTTTGAAAGACCTCATACGAATGCTGGTGTGGACTATTGCATTTTTAAGTGTGTTAGGTGTTGTTTTCGGTGTAAATATATATTCAATAGTTGCCGGTGCGGGAATTGCCGGAATTGCCATCGCCTTTGCGGCGCAGGAAACATTACAAAATGTATTCGGCAGTATTTCAATTTTTACGGAAAAACCATTTGTAATCGGCGATTTAATCGAAACCGAAGGTATAACAGGGAAGGTAGTTAAGGTTGGATTTCGCAGCACGCGTGTAAGAACTATTGATACCGCTTACATGACAATACCAAATAAAAATATTGTAAACAATAAACTGAGCAATTTAACAAGAAGAACTTCGCGGCGTATAATATTAAATTTAGGATTGAGTTACAACACTACATCACAACAATTACTACAAATAGTAAACGAAATAAAGACATACGGTGAAAACCATCCACAAAAAAATGAAGAAATAAATGTTGCCGTAAATAATTTCGGCACCTATGCAATTGAAGTGTTGGTAGAAATGCACTTTAATTACATGGAGTGGGAAAAATATGTTGTTTTACGCAATGAAGTGTTGCTTAAAATAAATGATATTGTTAAAAACAACGAAGCTGAATTTGCTGTGCAGTCGGGCGTTGTGAAATAAAAAAGGCTGCCCCCGAAGAGACAGCCCTGGCTTCATTGTGTAAATATTTTAATTATGCGTAATCATAAGTTTTTCAATTCCGCATGCTTCATTATTTTCTAATTTGATAAAATACATACCCTGCATTAAATTACTCAGATTTAAAGGGTAAGTAATTCCCGGTTGTAAATTATCTTGTGCGAAAACAATATTACCGGCCATATCTGTTATTGTAGCGTGAATATTATTTTGGTAAGAAGGCGCAATGTATAAATAAACAAAATCGTGCGCAGGATTTGGATACGTTAACATTTCTATTTCATCCTTGCTTGTTCCGATAGAACTATATGTAATTACAGTTTCATCTATTTCGTTGTGACCTGAAAAAGTACCGGTATTGCCGGATTGTACTTTTCCATAATAAGTATCAGCAATGGTATAAGGATATACCGGAATTCCGGTTTCATTTACAGTAACAAAATAGGCATATGTTCCTTGCGGATATTCAGGTGTAATGCAAAAACGTCCGTTATGTGCATCCAAAGTTCCGCTGCCGGCAACGTATACATAATCTTCTACATAGTGTCCGAGCGGATAATTGTTCGATACTTTTGGCCCCCATAACGATTCTTCCAGCAAAGTGCCATCTGGCAATGTATTGCGTTCAGAAATTTGTCGTAACTGATATGATGAGGTCATACGAACAATTGCACCGCTTCCATCAGGATTTTCATTTGCATATGCACCATAAATTGGATAGCCATCGAAAGCAAAACCCAAAATTGGTGAATGCGCACCTGCATCATTTGCGTCATATAAACAGGAAGGGGCTATATAATTATAAAACTCACCGTTTTCGGAAGCATACCCGTCGCAATCAGTTGCTTCCGGTGACATAGTTCGTGCATTGTCAACGTGCCAGATATTATTCCCATGATAACTTGCCTCACCAATTCGATTAAAAACACTCACTCCATTCGACCAAACTCCAATTCGACCAATACTGATTGGTGTTAAATTGTTTAATTCAGGTTCAGGGTTGCGGGTAATTTTAAAAACAAAATTTTGGTTCGGCGCTAAAGTCGGGTCATCCCAGGGTCCGATATCGTAACCGGGAATTGCTTCACAACTGATATACACATCATCATCCGTGTATTGCACTTGTTCCACATTGGTTTCCAGAATGTCGTGCCAGGAAGCCGAGTTCGCATTAACCAGCCAGGAGGTCACCTCCGGCGAGAGCTGTGCATAGGCGTTCGCCATAGTACATAGCATTAGTACTTGTAGTGTAGTTCTTTTCATCATACTTGAATATTTAAAAAAGGATAACTTTTATAAAAATACCACTGTAGATAATGCTGAGCAATCCACTGATTATCAATCGATAATACGAATTGTAGTTAAAATGATACAAAACCTTACCCTTCAAGCACAAAAACTAACTTTTGAATGACTGTAGAGCTCCGAATGGGCAATTAGCTAATTAGCTGATTAGCTAATGGGGTTCGGTGTTTGAATGCCATTCTTGCTCAAATTCGGCTGTTCATTGGTACTTCGTCACGGGTCAATATTGATTGACCCCAACCGGAGCTCCGAATTAAATTTTAGCTCAAAATTCGGCTGTTCCATTGGTACATCGGTACATTCACCCATCGGTACATTTTCCGGCTGTTCCATTGGTACATCGTCACGGGTCAATATTGATTGACCCCAACCGGAGCTCCGAATGGGCAATTAGCAAATTAGCTGATTAGCAAATTAGCTGATGGGGTTCGGTGTTTTAATGCCATTCTTACTCAAATTCGGCTGTTCATTGGTACATCGGTACATTCGCACATTGGTACATCAAAATTCACATTCAAATATTCCTCTTTCCGCTTTCAACTCCGTAACTTTGCTTTTTAATGGAAAATTTCGAAAAAGTTCCGGCAGTCATTCTTCTTGCAGACGGGACCGCCTTTCATGGCTACAGCGCCGGTAAAATCGGCACAACAACAGGTGAAATTTGCTTTAATACCGGCATGACGGGCTATCAGGAGATATTTACCGATCCCAGTTATTTTGGTCAGATATTGGTGATGACCAACGCCCATATTGGTAACTATGGTACTATTGCAAGTGAGGTGGAATCTGCTTCAATTAAAATTTCAGGCCTGGCAGTTAAAAATTTTACTAACCAGTTTTCCCGTCGCAAAACTGAAAATTCTATTCAGGATTACCTGATCGAAGAAAATCTGGTTGCCATTTCTGATGTTGATACTAGAGCTATTGTTCGCCACATCAGAAGCAAAGGTGCCATGAACTGTATCATCAGCAGCGAAACAACGGATATCAATATCTTAAAAACCAAATTGAACGAAGTTCCCGATATGAATGGTCTGGAACTGGCAAGTATGGTTTCTACAACTACACCGTATTTTATTGGTGATTCAGGCGCTGAAAAAAAGGTTATTGTATATGATTTTGGTGTGAAAAAAAGTATTTTAGATAACATCGCAATTCGTGGATGTTATTTGAAAGTAGTTCCTGCCAAAACCAAATTTGAAGATACACTCGATTTTAAAGCAGATGGCTATTTTATTTCAAATGGCCCCGGCGATCCGGCAAGTATGGGTTATGCTGTTGAAACAGTTAAACAAATTTTACAAAACGATAAACCATTATTTGGAATTTGTTTAGGACAACAATTGTTAGGTTTGGCAAATGGTGTTACTACTTATAAAATGCATCATGGTCACCGCGGTTGTAATCATCCTGTTAAAAATTTAATTACCGGATTAAGTGAAATAACAACTCAAAATCATGGTTTTAGTATTAAGGAAGAAGATATGCGTGCATCTAAAAATATGGAAATAACACATATCAATTTAAATGATAATACTATCGAAGGATTTCGTTTAACAGATAAAAAAGCATTTAGTGTACAATACCATCCCGAAGCAACACCGGGACCACACGATGCACGTTATTTATTTGATGATTTCATAAAACTCATGAATTAAAAAACCACTGTAAAAACACATCATACATTACTCATTACTCATCACTCATAACTCATTCTATGTCACATATCATTAACATTTTCGCAAGACAAATTTTAGATTCACGTGGAAACCCCACCGTTGAAGCAGAAGTAACTACTGAATTTGGTGCCATCGGCCGCGCTGCAGTTCCGTCAGGAGCAAGCACAGGTATACATGAAGCTGCAGAATTACGCGATGAAGATCCGGATGTTTATCTCGGAAAAGGTGTATTAAAAGCAGTAGAAAATGTAAATGAAATTATTGCTACCGAACTGGAAGGTATGAACGTATATGATCAAAGTCATATCGACCGTTTAATGATTGAATTAGATGGCACACCAAATAAATCTAAATTAGGTGCAAATGCTATTCTTGCCGTTTCTCTAGCCTGTGCAAAAGCTGCTGCAATTGAATTAAATGTTCCGTTGTTCAGATATGTTGGTGGTGTTAATGCAAATACATTGCCTGTTCCACTGATGAATATTTTAAATGGTGGTGCACATGCAGATAATAAAATTGATTTTCAGGAATTTATGATTGCACCTGTTGGTGGTGACAATTTTTCTGATGCATTACGTATGGGTGTTGAAGTATTTCATCACCTGAAAAAAATATTAAAAAATAAAGGTTACTCAACAAATGTTGGTGATGAAGGTGGATATGCACCGAATATTCAAACCAATGAAGAAGCAATTGAAATTGTTTTAAAAGCAATTGAAAGTGCAGGCTACATTCCGGGTGAAGATATTGTTATTGCAATGGATGCAGCTGTGAGCGAATTATATGATACGGCTTCAGGAATGTACATATTCAAAAAATCAGATGGCAGAAAATTGAGTTCAGAAGAAATGGTTGATTACTGGGCAACTTGGGTTAAAAAATATCCTATTGCTTCTATTGAAGATGGTTGTGCGGAAGACGACTGGACAGGTTGGAAATTAATGACCGATAAACTCGGCAGCAAAATTCAATTAGTTGGTGACGATTTATTTGTTACCAATGTTAAACGATTGAATAAAGGAATTAAAGAAGGTATTGCCAATTCAATATTAGTTAAGGTAAATCAAATTGGTTCGCTTACCGAAACTTTACAAGCTGTTGATATGGCACATCGTGCACGTTACACATCAGTAATGAGTCACAGAAGTGGTGAAACTGAAGATACTACCATTGCTGATTTAGCAGTGGCTTTAAACTGCGGACAAATTAAAACAGGTTCAGCTTCAAGAAGCGACAGGATTGCAAAATATAACCAGTTGATTCGTATTGAAGAAGAACTAGGTGATTCTGCTATCTGGCCGGGCAATATTTTTTTGAAATAAGCCGGAAACGTTAAAATTTTAGGCCGTGTGGACTGTTTTGTAAACTATCCACACGGTTTTTTCTTTTTTAAGCGTTTGTAGTAAGCTGCATGCATGTAACTTTATACTGTTAATTATGGCGAAGAAAACTACATTTCGTGAAAGGTTAAAACAATGGACAGTTCCAACACTGCTGCTCAATAAGTATGTATTTACACTTTTTGTTTTTGGGGTTTGGATGACATTTTTCGATAGAAATAACTTTATTCGCCAGTATAATAGAATGCATGAGTTGAATACGGCAAAAGGGAAAATGTCGTATTATATCAAAGAAACCGAATTGGCAAATGAACAACTCTCCAAATTAAAATCAGATATGAATGCCATCGAAAAATTTGCCCGGGAAGAATATTATATGAAAAAACCGGAAGAAGATGTGTTCGTTATTCTCGATAAATAATGTGTTTAAAACGCTAAGTTTCTAAAGTTAATTTGGATATATATTTTAATATCCACCCATAAATTTCCGTACAAACCATTCGATACTTAATAAAGTCAGTATCAAAAAAAATATCCATTTTAAATTTATTACCGATTGCGTTTTAATTATTTCCCGCATGACAGGCTTAGCTGCTGCACTTTGATTAATTATATCTGTTAATGAAGCTATTTGATCAGGATAAACCATTTTGCCACCTGTTTGCACAGCAAGTTGATTTAATAAACGATGATCGGCAGTTGTGTTAATTGATTCTAATCGCAATGGACTAATACTAAAGGCGCCGTTATCTTTAAATTCTTTGCCATTGTAAACCACTTTGCCTTCATAGGTATAATTACCGGCAGGGAAAAACCCGGCATTCAAAGTGTAACTTTTATTGTTTTTAGAAAACTGAAAAGGAAAATCTTTGCCATCCTGATTTTTAATGGTTAATGTAACATCCGGTTCATTAATTAACTGATAACTATCATTATACAATTCAGCATCGAGTAATACCGGTTCGTTTTCGTTTATTACACTGCGCGCTTGATTTACGCGAAATTGTTTTTTATCGTTTTTAGTGCTTAAATATTGTAATGTTTTACTCACCAATTCATTGGTTGCATCCTGATTGGTATTTATCACATAATCATACAAGCGCCACTTCCAGATATTTTCTCCAAATAATATCGCTGTTTTACTGCTGCCTGCGAGCGAATAAATTAATAACGGATTTTTAGTATTTACATTTCCGATTTTTTGATTCAAGATAGATTGTGACGCAGGCGAAACGGTGTATTGACCATAAGGTGCATTTAATGCCGGTAATTTTGGAAACAGCGAAATTGTTTTTTCTTCCAGATTAAACAGATTAAATACATTTTGATAATTTCCGGTTACCTCATTAGCAGATTGTCCATTTGAATTTATACTTACCAGTGATTGCGCTTTGTTAAAAACATTTGTTGCCGTTTGATTACCCGTGATAAACCAGGTAGGAATTTGTTTATTTTGGATTTCACTAATTAATGTTGGTATGGTATTTTTTGCAGATGGCAACTGATGTAAAATAATTACATCATAATCACTGCCCTGGCCTCTCCAGTCTGGCGCAAGCTGCACGGTAACATCGTAATTTTTATTCGATTCAATTGATTGGCGCAATGCATTTAAATCGGGATGCGGTGCATTGGCAAGAATTAATATTTTTTGACGGGCATCTAAAACTTCAACAAAAATATCACGGGTATTATTAACAGTTGTGTGTTCTCCATCAATAGCTGAAACACGAACCTGATAATGTTTTATACCGGGAGCGTCAGCATTAATTTCCCAATTGAGCGTGGTTGAAAAATTTTCTTCGTTTATGTTTATCGGTAGTTCACCAAGTGATTTAGTATTGGTTGGTGTTATTTCTACAATACTTGCTTTTGTTCGGGCATCTTTACAAAAAATGGCTTCCAGCTCAGCAGTTACGACAAATTTATCGTTCAGGTAAACAATATTATTATGTAGCACTCTGGTTATACGAATATCTTTTTTAGCAGTGGTATCGCCAAGGGCAATGGTATACATCGGAGCTCCTAAATCATTTTTAATATATACGGGATTACTACCTGTATTATAAATGCCATCGCTCGCCAGAATAATGGCACCTACATTTAAATTTTCATATAAATTATTAATCGACGTAAGTGCTGTTGAAATGTCGGTTGATTTTTCACTGTAGTTCAACGAATCAAAACCTTCCTGCAATGTATTGCCAAAAGTGTAAGTGCGAACCTCAAATTTATCATCCAGCGATTTATAAAGGTTGTCCAGTTTTTCACGGTAAGCTGCAGCATCGCCAACAACAGATTTAATACTACTTGAATTATCCTGAACAATAACCACAACCGGTTTTTCGGTTTCATTTAATCTCGATTTCAAATAAGGATTCAGCAGTAAAAAGGCAATAATAAACACAGCTAAAAAACGAATTGCCGAAAGTGCACGTAGCCACCATTTATTTTGGAGGGCATCCTTCATTTTTTTTTCGCGGAAATACATTCCGCCGGCATATAACAATGCACCTGCTAAACAAAGCAGCCAAAACCATGATGGATAATCAGTAAACAGTTGAAAATTCATGCCGTTGCGAATATACAATGACAAAACGAGTAAGCGGTAGTAAAACTGATACAGGGCCTCAGTTAAATTTCGTTACCATTTAGGTAATAATAGAATATTAATGCAGGGGAGTGGTGAAAATCAGGTATGTAAAGCACCACAAACACTTAAAACCTGACCTGTAACATAACTGCTCATGTCACTTGCTAAAAATAAAGCAACATCAGCAACTTCACTGCCTTTTCCAAAACGACCCAGCGGTATAGATTTAAAGTAGTTTTGTTTTAATTCTTCAGGTAATTCTCCGGTCATATCGGTTTCAATAAACCCCGGTGCAATTGCATTACAACGAATATTTCTTGAACCAACTTCTTTGGCAATCGATTTAGTAAATCCTATTATTCCTGCTTTTGATGCAGCATAATTAGCTTGACCGGCCTGACCAATTAATCCAACAATTGACGAAACATTGATAATACTGCCTTTGCGCGCCTTCATCATTGGTTTAATGGCGAATTTTGTCAAATTGAAAACAGATTTCAGGTTTATATCAATTACAGCATCCCAATCTTGTTCGCTCATGCGTAACATGAGGTTATCTTTAGTGATACCGGCATTATTAACTACTACATCTAATGCATTAAAATCGGCCATCACATCATTAATTAACTGTTCAGCTTCAGCATAATTACCTGCATTACTTTTATACCCTTTTGCTTTTATACCAAATCCATTGAGCTTTTCTTCAAGTGCTAATGCTTTGGCTTCACTGCTTAAGTAAGTAAATGCAATATTTGCTCCTGCTTCTGCAAATCTGATGGCAATTGCTTCACCAATTCCACGTGAGGCGCCGGTAATAAGTGCAGTTTTATTTTCAAGTAATTTCATGACAAGGTTTTTCAAATGTTTACGCTAAAACAACGTACTGTTATTTTTTGCCGGAATGAATATCTCCCCCAAAAAAAAATTAAACCAGCTGACCTTTAATTGCTTTGGCCATCATTTCACCTAAAATTGCAGGGCTGTCGCAAACGTGAATGCCACAGTTGCGCATAATTTCCATTTTTGCCGCTGCAGTATCATCTTTTCCGCCAACAATAGCGCCTGCGTGGCCCATTGTGCGGCCTTTTGGAGCTGTTTGGCCTGCAATAAAACCAACTACAGGTTTTGTGCCATGTGCTTTAATCCAGTTAGCAGCATGAGCTTCCATAGTTCCACCAATTTCACCAATCAGGATAATACCTTCGGTTTCATCATCAGCCATTAATAATTGAATCGCATCTAAAGTTGTAGTTCCCGGAACCGGGTCGCCTCCAATACCGATACAAGTGCTTTGACCCATACCGGCTTTAGTAACCTGATCAACAGCCTCATAAGTTAATGTTCCTGAACGGGAAACAATACCAATATGGCCTTTTTTATGAATAAAGCCCGGCATAATGCCCACTTTAGCTTCTTCCGGTGTTATGATGCCCGGACAGTTAGGGCCTATTAAGCGGCAATCTTTGTTGCTGATATATGCTTTTACCTTGATCATATCCTGAACAGGAATACCTTCAGTAATAGCAACTATAACTTTAATTCCGGCATCAGCGGCTTCCATAATGGCATCAGCGGCAAATGCAGGTGGTACAAATATGATGGTCGTATTAGCACCTTCTTTTTTTACAGCATCTTCAACTGTATTAAACACAGGACGGTCGAGGTGCTTATTGCCACCTTTGTCCGGTGTAACCCCGCCTACTACGTTTGTGCCGTAAGCAATCATTTGTTCAGCATGAAATGTGCCTTCTTTTCCGGTGAATCCCTGTACAATTACACGGGAATATTTTCCTACTAATACGCTCATGGTGCGAAGATAAAATGAATTTGTTTATTCTGGCAGGTAAAATTAACCCTTGTGAAAATTATTCAACAAAAATTAAGCTGCTGAACACATTTTCAGCATTTTTCACCTTTATTACATAACATCCTGCAGCAAAACCGGACATATTAATGGTAGTACTATTACATGCAGGTTGGGTATAGATAATATTTCCTCGCATATCTGATACTATAATATCCGCCTGTATACCTTTTTGTAATTCCACAAAAACCCGGTCATGTGTTGGGTTTGGATAGATTAAGATATTAGTAGCATCGTAATCCTTCACAGGAATATCAGGATATTGGTAAACAGCAAAATTTTCGGCAGGAACACCACCTGCTGAAGAAAAACTACCGGCTACTAAAATGCCATTTTGATATGCTATAACTGCTTCTATTTCTCCGGTTACTCCGCCTTCCAAAATGTCGATAGTAGTTCCATCATATGCAAGGATACTTCCTGCGGCATTCGTAACACCATCAATTATGAGTTGGTCGAAACCGCCTGTAATAAATAGGTTTCCATTAAAAACACGTAGTGTATGCACAAATTCATGCAGACCGGTTATCTCATAAGCAAGGTCGAAGCCAGGGTTTACCCATTCCGTGCCATTCCATTTTGCAATACATCCTAAAGTTGTGGTGCCACTCAGAGTGAATTCACCACCCGCATATAATTCACCATTATATGCACAAACTGCATAAACCGATTTATTAAATCCGGCACCTAATGCATGCCATGTTGTGCCATCCCATCGGGCAATACCATTTACAATTGTTCCGCCTGCCTTATAAAAATTACCGGCCACAATTAAATCGCCATCAAAAATTGTCATGTTGTGCGGGTATAAAATTGATGGCATACCGGGAATAAATTCAGTGAGTCCGTCACCTAATGGTAACCAGTTTGTGCCATCCCATTGCATAATGCCATTTACTACAACATCTCCAGCAATATCAAAATCGCCACTGGCAATAACTTTTCCATCATATTCAATGATGTCGTAAATAGATGCATTTTTCGGAAAACCCGGACCCGGATTATTTTGAAAAACACCGTTGCCAACTTTTGACCATGTACTGCCATTGTATGTGTACACATAGTTTGAATCGGTAGTAAACTGATATAGTGCTGCGTATAGTTGTCCGTTCAGGGAATCGATTGCGTGGCCTTCCTGTGCAAAGGTGGTGCCAACAGAATTCCAGTTACTGCCATCCCAGCCTGCAACAAAAGCGGCATCTGCATCACAAACGGTATGAAAAAATCCGGTGCTGAAAATGGTGTCGTTGTATTTCGCAAAATCAACTACAAATCCGTCGGTATTACCCGAGCAAAATGTTGACCACTGTGCATGTATTCGAGTGTGAATCAATAAGCAACAAAACAGAAGTAATCGTATTTTCATAATACAATTTTAACGGTAATATTAAATAAATGCAAAAAGTAAAATGTAAGTGTTTTGTCAGAAAACGTTGAGCCAATTATTTATCTCTGGCAATTTTTTCTTTGAGGGCATCGCGCGCATCCCGCAAAAAGTCGCTGGCGAAAATGAATGAATTCAGATTGTCATCCTGAACATCTAATATTTGTGTTTTATCTCCTTCCCAATCTTTCACACCTTTATAAAGGAAAACTATTTTTTCACCAATTTCCATCACACTATTCATATCATGGGTATTGATGATGGTAGTCATATTAAACTCATGGGTAATTTCACTAATTAAATCATCAATTACAATTGATGTTCGCGGGTCGAGACCGGAGTTTGGTTCATCACAAAATAAATATTTCGGATTGAGCACAATTGCTCTTGCAATACCAACCCGTTTTTTCATACCACCTGAAATTTCTCCCGGGAATTTTTTATTTGCACCGGAAAGATTAACACGTTCGAGACAAAAATTTACACGGTCTAATTTTTCCTTTTTTGTGGCATTACTAAACATGTTCAATGGCAACATTATATTTTCTTCTACTGTCATTGAATCAAATAAAGCAGAACCCTGAAATAACATACCAATTTCGCGGCGCAGATTTTTTTGTGCTTCGCGATTTAAATCAAAAAAATCACGCCCGTTAAAGTAAACTTTACCCGCATCCGGTGTAATTAATCCGGTCATGATTTTCATTAAAACTGTTTTTCCCGATCCGCTGATACCTATAACCAGATTGGTTTTGCCGGCTTCAAATACGGTTGATACATCGGTTAATACCCGTTGCTCGCCAAATGATTTTGTGATATTGGTTATTTCAATCATAAGAGAAGGGATGCAATTACATAATCGGCTAACAATACAAAAATACAACTGTAAACTACGGCTTGTGTACTTGCTTTTCCAATTTCAACAGAGCCACCTTTTACATAATATCCCATATAACAGGAAATGGATGAAACAATAAATGAAAATGTAAATGATTTGATAAACATTAATTGTACATCAAATGGATCAAATAACATTCTGATACCGCGAATATAATCTTCAGTTGAATAATAACTGGATAATGACGTAGCAATAAATCCACCCATAATTCCGGAGTAAGCAGCAATTGCTACTAACAATGGAATGGTAATTACGGCAGCAATTATACGCGTTGCAATTAAATAACTTTCGGTATTTACGCCCATAATTTCCAGCGCATCTATTTGTTCAGTTACGCGCATGGAACCTAATTCGGATGCTAAATTTGAGCCTACTTTTCCCGCAAGAATTAATGCGGTAAAAGTCGGTGCTAATTCAAATACAATGGTATTTCTTACAATCAATCCAATATATGACGATGGAACAAACGGGGTTCCGTACAACTGATAAGCAGTTTGAACGGCTGTTACCGCGCCTATAAAAATGGAAACCAATAAAACAATAAATGCTGAACCTACACCGATATCATTCATTTGCCTGAATAATTCACGCCAGTACATTTCCCAGCGGGCAGGCCTCGAAAACATCCGCCTGATCATTATCAGGAATTTGCCCAGGTGATTAAACAGGTTAAACTCAAGTTTCATTGTTGTAAAATTATAATTTTAGTGTCAAGTAACTGCTATTGCAGCCAATAAAAAATAATTTGCTTAAAACGCCTCTCTGAACGTTACATAAAAACCGCCATTGCCATATCCGTCGAACCCATAATCTACGCGCAAACTGAGTTTGTCTTCCGGAACAATAAATAACCTCCCGCCAACACCATAAGAGTATTTTAATCCGCTTAACGAAAAATTGGAAAACCGGTCTGCCACTTCGCCAATTCCGCCAAAAGCGGTCACACCAAAATATTTCCAGAATGTTACACGGTATTCTGCCTGCAGGGTCATATAATTTTTATCGCGAAAACGACCTTCAAAATTACCACGCATGTGTTTATCTCCACCTAACTGTGCCAATCGGTTAAAGGGTGGATTGCCCGGTACAAATTGCCCGAAAAAATTAAATCCGATTACATCATCTTTCCCTATTTTATTAAACTGACTTGCTTCAATAAAATAATCAACGTAATTGTATTCGCTGCCTAAAATTTTATTATGCACCACTGCTGAAACATCAACATTAACGCCTGACAACGGAAAATAAATATTATCGCGTGTATCAAATGTAAACCAAGGTCCAAGTCCTACGTTTCTGCCACCTTCCTCACCGGTAATAGTATCTGTATCAAAAATGCCACCTTCCAAAGTATTATATACTTTAGTATATTCAAAAAAGGTTTTAGCTCCGGCGTAAATATTTTCTTTTATTTTCCGCTGACCATTAATATAAATATTAAAATAATCGTAGTCGTATTTTTCTTTGTCCTCTTCTTTAGTATCGTTGCCTATACCATAAAATGAATCTGGAAATTTAAAATAGGATGTAGAATAATTGAGTTTAAATAAATTATCCCTTAAATAACTATCACCGCTTATGTTGCTTTCAACCTGTTTGTTTAAAGTATAAACAAAAACACTTTTTAAAACTGAGGGATAAGTGTCGGGATATTTTTTAGATGGCGGTAAATACCAAACTAAACCGGCACCCAAATACAACCTTGTTTCGGGTGTATAACCAACAACCGGAGAAGGAAAAAATTTGCTTTTCTTTTTAATGGTATCAACCGCCACAGAATCGACCTGAGCCTGTGCAGTGAAACCTGACAAACAACAAATAAAAAATAGTAAACCTGAAAAACGTTTTATGTTTTTATTGAATAACCGGACAACGTTCAAACGGAATTGTATCATCAAAAAGTTTTCTATAGGTAATTAACGTTCGGTGTTGGGTTGCTTGTATGTGCGCAACAAAATTCAGCATTTTTTTATTGAAATCGCCAATCCACAACAGTTCAATATGTGTGTATTTGTCGCTATTGTTCACTATTTCATGCATATAAGCCGCCATACCTGCTTCAACGCCTTTATTTTGAAATTCGGGAACCACACCAAAAATGACACCATATATACGCTCCATTTTAACAAATGGTTTATGCAGCATCACATTGAGCATACCGCGCAAGTTTAAATTTCCACCCGCATATTTCAATAATTGGTTTGCATCAGGAATACCAATAAAAAAGCCTGCAGGTTTTTCATCTACATAAGCAAAAATAAACAGCTCGGGGTCCATAATTGGTTTTACTTCCCGCATCAGGTTATTGCTTTGTTCTTCAGTCATGGGAACAAAATCTTCATGATTTGCCCAGGCCTGATTATAAATACTGCGAAAATCATCAGCAAATTTTTTCAAATTGCGTTTGTCTGCCGTCTGGAATTTAACCTTGTTCCTTGCCTCCAACCGTTGTTTAATACGATATACAATGGGTGGCATATTTTTATTGCGATGCAGGATATAGGTATACTGATTAAAATAATTGAGGAAGCCGTAGTTTTCAAACAACTTTTTATAGTAGGGGTGATGATAATTCATACCATAAACGGGTGTATCAAATCCTTCTACCAGTAAACCCCACCATTTATCTCGTTCACCAAAATTAACCGGACCTTCCATGGAGTTAAAACCCTTGTCTTCCAGCCATTTCTTACAGGCATTAAACAATAAATTGGCAGCGTCCTGATTATCTACACATTCAAAAAAACCACATCCACCGCATTTAATGGTATCAGAACCAGGTTGTTTGCGATAAAATGCTGCTATCCGGCCAATCGTTTCGCCTTCTTTATTGTTCACTATATATAATACAGCATCTCCTGTTTTAAAAAGCAGATTTTTTTCCCGGTCAAAAATGCGTTCAATCTCCTGTCTGATAGGCGGAATATAGTTCGGGTTGTCGCCATACAACTGAAAAGGCAGTTCATAAAACCAGTTCGCTGTGTCCTTGTTGTTTACTTCTATTAAGTGCATTTGGGGTAAAACTAATATATCTGACTCAAAATCACAGAATCTGAATGCTCGATTGAGCAACTTTGGGGTTCAAATGGCTTGTTGGGGTTGACAATTCCGGATATCCCGTTTTTAAACCGAATCTTTGTGCACAATGCTTTGAATTCCAAAATTCCCCCCGTATCTTTGCCGCCGAATTGAAAATCGTCCTTTTAAATTCTATATATAATGCCAGGAAAAGGTAAAATTAAACAGATCATCGGCGCAGTTGTCGATGTAGCTTTCGAAGAAGGAAATCTTCCCGAAATCCTCAATGCGCTTGAGGTTAAACGCGAAAATGGTGATTCATTGATTCTTGAGGTGCAACAGCATCTTGGAGAAGACAGTGTAAGAACCATTGCCATGGATTCAACTGATGGTTTAGTTCGTGGAACTGAAGTATTAGACCTTGGAGCTAACATTTCGATGCCTACAGGTAACGAAATTCGCGGTCGTTTATTCAACGTGGTAGGAAAAGCAATTGATGGTATGAAAGCCGTTAATTCAGAAAAACCTTACCCAATTCACCGCAAACCGCCGCTGTACGAAGATCTTTCTACAGAATCAGAGGTGTTATTTACCGGTATTAAGGTAATCGACTTGATTGAACCTTATGCAAAAGGTGGTAAAATCGGTTTATTTGGTGGTGCCGGTGTAGGTAAAACGGTATTAATTATGGAATTGATCAACAACATCGCAAAAGGTTATGCCGGTATGTCGGTGTTTGCCGGTGTTGGTGAAAGAACCCGCGAAGGAAACGATTTATTACGTGAGATGATTGAATCAAACGTAATTCGTTACGGCGAAGAATTTAAACATTCAATGGAAGCCGGTGGATGGGATTTAAGCAAAGTAGATTATAGCCAGTTAAATCAAAGTCAGGCAACTCTGGTATTCGGTCAAATGAACGAACCACCGGGAGCTCGTGCCCGCGTTGCATTATCAGGATTAACCGTAGCTGAATATTTCCGCGATGGCGATCCAAATGAAGCTAAAGGTCGTGATATCCTGTTCTTTATCGATAATATCTTCCGCTTTACACAAGCAGGTTCTGAGGTTTCGGCTTTATTAGGTCGTATGCCTTCAGCAGTAGGTTACCAGCCTACACTTGCAACTGAAATGGGTGTGATGCAGGAACGTATTACTTCAACAAAACGTGGTTCAATTACATCTGTTCAGGCCGTTTACGTTCCTGCGGATGACTTAACTGACCCTGCTCCTGCAACAACATTCTCCCACTTAGATGCAACAACGGTATTAAACCGTAAAATTTCTGAGTTAGGTATTTATCCTGCGGTTGACCCTCTGGATTCAACTTCACGTATCCTTTCTGCTGATATTGTTGGTGCTGAACACTATAATTGTGCGCAACGTGTGAAACTTACTTTACAACGTTACAAAGAATTACAGGATATTATCGCCATCCTTGGTATGGAAGAGTTAAGTGAAGAAGATAAACTTGTTGTAAGCCGCGCTCGTCGCGTTCAACGTTTCCTTTCTCAGCCATTCCACGTTGCTGAACAGTTTACAGGTTTAAAAGGTGTATTGGTTCCAATCGAAGAAACAATCCGTGGTTTTAACATGATTATGGATGGTGAAGTAGATGAATATCCGGAAGCAGCATTTAACCTTGTAGGAACAATTGATGATGCAATTGAAAAAGGTAAACGATTAATTGCCGAAGCAAAAAATTAAGAATTAAATAAATAATCAAGCTAAATAAACATGCAACTCGAAATACTTTCACCGGAAAAGAAAATCTACAGCGGCGAAGCTGTTGGCGTTCAAATGCCGGGTGTTACAGGCTCATTCGAAGTATTAAATAATCACGCTCCTATGATTGCTGCACTTGCTACAGGCAAAATGCGCGTTAACACAGGGAAAGAAAATGTGATCTATAATATCAAAGGTGGTTTCGTAGAAGTACTCAATAATAATGTGAGTGTTTTAGTTGAAGGTGTAGAAAAAGCCTGAACTATTTTAAACTATACTTAAAGAGGCTGTCCATTTGGGCAGCCTCCTTTTTTTATAACTAATTTATCTCAAAAAGATTATGGTTTGATTTCAAACTGCGCGAAAATTTCATAACGCAATTTTATTTTTTCAAAGCCAATATCATTTGTATTATAATTTATTTCATACGCCGCATTTGAATTTAATGCTCTTTGGCTAATTCCATACGGCTGATAATAATTTTCTCTTTCCTGAATAACAATCGGATTGCCAATTTCTTCACCAATGCTGCTTAATAAATACGCAGCCTTTTCTTTAGTGGCCATCATGGCATTTATTTTTACCTGCTTGCGGTATTCTTCAATTTTTGAGTGACTGGTTTTGGCAATGTAAGCATCTTGTGCATCAATTTCTACGAGCTTAACATACACCTTCGATACCATAGCCGCATCATGCACTAATAAGATATAATTTTTACTTGCCAGTGCATCTTCCTTTTTCCATTTATAAGATGAAAAATCTGATTGTGCATCGGCAAGACTAACATCCTTTAAATCAATATTTAAAGATTTTAATGCTGCAAAAAACTTTTCTTCCTGTTTTTCTAAGGTGATTTTTGTCTTACCATCATATCGCTCCTGCAAGGTGATGGAAATATAAATTTCGTCAGGAACAATTTCTATTTCGGCACTACCTGTTACTTCTATAAACGGTTTGGTTTGTGCATTGGTTGTGGTTAGCGGAACACTTTGTCCGATAACAGTAGTGCATATCAATAATAACATAAGCACCGGTAGAATCATCTTTTTCATAATTTTTGTATTTGCTTGTATACTTAAAAATAAAACGAACCTTTATTATTATCAGGATTGATAAAAATTACAAAAGGTTGTTTACTACCGGTAAAACGTATAACTGCAAAAATTTATTACTGGAGAGATACAATCTGTGCTTATAGTTCAATTATAGCCTTACTCTTTGAAAATCCTGCAAAAATGCCGAACCCGTTTTCAATATTTGAATACACTACAACCGGTTCACCAAATGGATTGTCGCCGGTATTCTCCTGCAGTCTGGCTGATACATGAAATAAATAAAAATCTTTACTTACATGTTTTAACTCAATTTCAAATCTTGGGTCCGTTATAAAATCGGTATTTAATGCATATAATTCAACATGCATTGTTTTTTTAGTATTCTCGAAGGTTACATCGGTAAATAATACCTCATCACACAACGTAGTTGTGCCGTTTTCATTTTCATTGCCAAAGGCATAATCATTATTTACCGTAAAGGTAGGATCACTCGTGTTAAAACAAGTAAAACTTTCGCTAAATGCATCACGGTAGGTGATTTTTAATGCATAATAATCTTCACCCTGAGGGTCATTAAATGAAAGCTGAATATTAAAATAAGGCACTATCGTATCGATGTAAATTACGTTACCAAATTCATCAATATAGCTATACGATAAAGGCACTAAAACGGTGTCGGTAATAGCAACATCAAATAAAGGAATAGCTGAAGGAATTATTGTGGTAGATGTAACTGATTCTTTGCCGGGCGCTGAAACATTTATTTTTATTTCATCGCCACCCTGTGCATCTAATGCGGCGCCGCTGAATGAATAAACACCATTAAATTCATTCAAAAATGCGCCAAGGTTTTCATCATTTTTTGATATAGATATTGTTGCATTTTCCACCCCAAAACTTTCTAACCCAATGGCCAGCGGGTCTTCACTTAAATCTATATATAAATAAATATTACTATCCGGTTCAAAAAAACCTGTAACCACTAAACGGTCTTCTTTGGTATCTACATCAAAGTACACTGTTTTTTCGCAAGCCATTAAGGTAAGGGTGATTCCCATTAAACCTAAACCAATTTGCGATTGTGCGTTATTTATTATTTTGCTTAGTTTCATTTTCATTTTTTAAAATGTAAATTCATAGGAAATACTTGGAATAATAGGGAATAAACTTACCTGGCGATAATTATTTGTATTTGTTTCATAATCATATGCCTGATAAATAAAAAACGGATTTAATCGGCTATAAGCATTATATACCCCAAAGTTCCAGGTTCTTGTCCAGTATTTTTTGTCTTTGGTTAAAGCAACATTTGCATCCAGGCGATGATATGGATGCATGCGATATCCATTTCTTCCTTCATATGCATAAATTGTTTGACCTGTTGGTCCGTAATATTTTGCAACAGGTAAACTCACCGGCTGTCCTGATGTAAATACCCAAGTTGCAGATACTTCAATATGGTCGTTGATTTTATATATGCCTGCAATTTCAAAATCATGGCGCCTGTCGTACTTGTAGGGAAATTTTTCACCTAAATTAATATTAGGAAATTGTCGGTTGCTCCACGATAACGTATATCCAATCCAACCGGTTAATTGTCCTTCTCTTTTCTGCACAAAAAATTCTGCACCATAAGCCCAGGCTTCACCACTTTCAACTTTGTCTTCCCAAGTTTCCAGTCCGTCAAAAAAATAATTTGCACCATCTTTATATTCGATAATGTCGTTCATTTTTTTGTAATAACCTTCAACACTGAATTCATATTTATTTTTATAAGTATACGCAACACCAATAGCAGGTTGTATTGCCGTTTGTGGTGGAACACTGTCGGTTGCCGGCACCCATAAATCAGTTGGTAAACCGATTCCTGAATTACTTAATAAATGAATGTATTGTGTCATTGTGCTGTAAGAAGCTTTAACCGATAAATTTTTATTTACCAGATAACGCATACTGATGCGGGGCTGCAACGATTTATAAAACACGCTATTTACTAAAAAACCACTTGCGTGTAAACCTGCATTTACCTTAATAAAATTATTTATTTCCCAGTCGTCTTCTACATAAGCATCAAATTCGGTAACATAAATACTTTCTGAACCAAATTCAAACTCAGGTGTAAGTTCACCTAAATTTTCTGATTCAAATTGCGTTGCTCCGGGCTCGAATGTATGATAGGTTACACCAACACCATATTTTAAATAATGTGAAGGATTAGGCACATGATCAATATCATATTTTAAACTCCAGTCATGAATACCTGAAAAATAATCAAACCCGAAATAGGTGTCAGGGTCGCTATCGTTTTCTTCTGTTACATTACTGAAAATATCAAATTGATAATCCGTAAATGTAGCTGTTAAATTGCTGAAAATTTTATTCGAAAACATGTGGTTCCATCTTGCCACCGCAGTTGCATTTCCCCAATATAAACCATTATCTTCAATACGCCTTGTATCTTCATCATATTGATAATCGTAATTAAAATAAGCTTTATCGCGACCAAAATAACCGCTTATATACAAACGGTCTTTATCAGATATTTTGTGATTTATTTTCGCATTTAAATCATAAAAATAATAGCCTGAAACACCATCATCCTGTTGTGCTTTTAAAATTGGTCGTGTAATTAAATCAATGTATGTTCTTCTTGCAGAAACAATAAATGAAGTTTTATCTTTTATAATCGGCCCTTCAAATGTTAATCGCGAAGCAATTACACCAATGGAACCTTCACCGTGAAAGTTTTGCATATCACCTTCTTTCATTCTGATATCAACCACACTGGAAAGCCTACCACCATAGCGCGCCGGGAAACCACCTTTTACCAAGGTAACTTTATTTATAGCATCCGCATTAAATACGCTAAAAAATCCGAATAAGTGACTCGCATTATAAACCGGAACACCATCCAGTAGAATTAAATTTTGATCCGGTGAGCCACCTCGCACAAACAATCCGGAGGAGCCTTCTGAGCCACCATTTACACCGGGTAATAATTGTAATGCTTTTAAAACATCGACTTCACCTAAAAAAGCAGGTAATGATTTAATTTGATCAACTGGAATTTCAAGTGTGCTCATTTGTGTGCGCGCCTGAAATTGTTCATCATTTTTTTCACCTTCAATTACCACTTCCTGTAAAGCTGTTGATGGGAGCAGGGCAATATTAATAATGGTATCCTTTTGTAATTTAAATTTAACTTGCTGGGTAAGGTAACCAATATAACTATAGTTAATTATTACACTATCTGTGTTAAGTGTCAAACTATAAAAACCATAATCGTTACTTACGGTGCCTTTAAAATCTTTACTGTTATAAACGGTTGCGCCAATTAATTTTTCAGCAGAACCTTTTTCAGTAACATAACCACTAATGGTGTATTGCTGAGCGAAATGAATATTTGGAATAAAACAGAAAAAGGCAAACAACAGTTTTGCAATTTTGAGATGTCTGAAATTCATGGCACGAAGTTACATTTTTGGTATGTTCTGCTAGGGTTAAGATTTATTAAAAAAGGCAGATTAATACAATTCAATGACAAAAAAGCCGGTTTTTAGCCGACTTTTAAATTTAGTTACAGATTTAAATATTCGTCGTTATAATCGTTTGTTACCGTGCGAACCTGTTGTTCAAGTAAATGCATGGCATCAATCATCATCTGATCATCGTACGGGAATGGCAATGGTTTACCGCCAATTTTCGCTTTAGATTGTGGTGTTAGTGCTTCCGCATAACCGGTTGCTACTGCATAATAATTTTGGAAAACTGCATCACTGCGCACCGGAACCGATTTCAAAACGTTACCGGCTTTATCCATATAAACAACCTCACCACTTACAGTTGCCACTTTTTCTTGCCAGGTTTCGGTAATAAATGCAGTTACGGTTTTGTAATCAGGTTCTTTTACAGGGTTGCCCAGACTGTCTTTCACGATATTGCCCTGATTATCGTAAACAAATTCATATCCGTCGATAATTTCTTTTGATTCTTCGTAACGGTTAGTAGTTACTTTTTCAGGATAGGCCTCCACTTTGCGCACATTCAACTGAATATAATAATCAGTGCTACCGGCTGGGTAACTGCTGTGAATCATATACCAGGTTCCTGTGCTGTTATAAATGGTAATTTCGTCCATAGCCTTGGTAACATCGTAATTCAAACTGCTGTTCGACATGTTTTTTACCTGAAAAACTGCATGGTTTGTTCCAAGGTCACGTGCCTGTTTCATCAAATCATCAACATCTTTATACTCGTTATAAAAACGACCAATGTTTTGTAATTCATAATAAGCTTCACGCGCTTTGTAAGCATCTTTTGTATTCAATTTTAATGATGCATCAGCATACCAATAAGCTGCAGCGTTCTTTTTTGCAGTATTCAAACCGTCAACAGCATCAACAAATTTGAATTCGGCATCCCGTTCTTCTGTTCCTAAATAAAGTGGGAGCAAGGGTTTTATTTTTTGCTGACGATTGTAAATGCTTTCATAAACATGATATATATCTTCCCAACGGTCAGGGCGACCTTCCGTGTTGAGCGATTTAATTATTTCGAGGTCACCATCATTAGCCCGCATAAAAGCCTGCTCCAAAATAACAATGTACTCGGCTTTGTCGGGATTGTCTATCAGTTTTTTCACGCAGATGTCTATGGCTTCATCATAATCGCCTTTTCTAAATTCTTTTTCGGCTACTTTACATCCTGAACTAATTACAACTAAAAAAATTGAAGCGTAAATCATTTTTTTCATAATCTCCTCCTGTTTAATCTTTTATAAATACAAAACTATGCCAGCATTTAGATGTAATTGGGTGTAAAAATGTTACAAGCTTGTGAATAAGTACGATTTTTAATTTAGAATGCTTCTAAACAAGTATTTTTTATCGCTTGAAACCCTTTATTTACAAGCATTTGAAGCGGGTTGCATTAAATGAAAATTTTTTTAAAAGAATTGTTAAACTTTTGATGATTGGTGTTTAGTTTTGCACGGGTTTAAAAAAGCCTAAAATACCTTAACCATAAAATCAAGGATTGTGCAGCATAAGAAGTCGACGACCATCACACGCCTCCTGACCATTTTTACATTATTCACTTTGTTGTTTACTGCTAACGCAGCATACGCAGGTGAAGCGGAGGGAAAAGCACTTTTTCAAGCCAATTGTCAGAAATGTCACCTGGTTGATAGAAAAATGACCGGACCGGCATTACAAAATGTCCGAACACGCTGGGCAGACTCGACTAATCTTTACAAATGGATAAAAAACCCTGCTGGTTTTCTTGCCACAGGTGATAAATATTCAAATGCCTTAGCTAAAGAATACGGTCAGGTGATGCAGTCATTCCCATCATTAACCGATGCTAACATTACCGATATCCTTGCTTATATTGATGCTGAAGCACTTAGAAAAGCTACTGCACCTCCCCCAGGTACTCCAGGCAATGTTGAAGTTAAAAAAGACAATTCTACATTATATTGGATTTTAATCATTGCATTATTATTTATTGCAGTAATCCTTGGTCGTTCAGTTAAATATCTCGACGGTTTAGTTCGTCAGAAATTTGATGACCCGGCTCCGGATACTACACCTTTCTGGAAAAAACGCAAATACCGTCCTTTAGTTGGTATCCTTGCTTTATTATTCTTATGCTTCTTAAGCGTTGCCATGTGGGATAGTGCAACTGCACTTGGTCGTCAGCAAGATTATGCACCTGAGCAACCAATTGCCTTCTCACATAAAGTGCACGCTGGTATCAATAAAATAGATTGTAAATACTGTCACGTAGGTGCTGAACGCGGAAAATCTGCTGTTATACCTTCATTGAGTGTTTGTATGAACTGTCACTACAATATTCAGGGTGTTAATGGTTTAGATCCTAATTATCCTAAGGCAGTTTACGATAAAGAGATTGCAAAAATTTACAGTTATATCGGTTTCAATAAAGAAACATCTAAATACGAAAGTGAACCAAAACCTGTAGAATGGGTGAAAATTCACAACCTTCCTGACCACGTTTATTTTAACCACTCACAGCACGTAAAAGTTGCCGGGTTAGAATGTCAAACTTGTCACGGTCAAATTCAGGAAATGGATGTTGTTCAACAAATGGAAAATCTTTCCATGGGATGGTGCGTAAACTGTCACCGCAATACCAATGTAAACTTTACAACGAACGAGTTTTATAAACCATATGAAGTGTTGCATGAAAAAATTAAAAATGGTGAAATGACGGATGTGAAAGCGTCAGACATCGGTGCAACAGAATGTCAAAAATGTCACTATTAATTTATTAACTCAAGCATCACTTAAACTTCTAACCATAACCAAATGGCAGAAAAAAAATACTGGAAAGGCCTCGAAGAATTAAATCAGGCGCCGGAATCAGCTCAACTCACACAAACCGAGTTTGGCGAAGAAATACCTGTAGATTTTTTTGACGGAAATGGTGACTTAACCAAGTCATCACGTCGTGATTTCTTAAAAATAATGGGCTTTAGCCTTACTGCAGCAACAGTTGCAGCCGGTTGTGAAATGCCGGTTCGTAAGGTAGCTCCATATATATTTAAGCCTGAAGATGTAATTCCCGGTATTGCAACCTGGTATGCGTCTACGTTTTATAACGGTGGTGACTACTGCAGTATTTTAGTAAAAACACGCGAAGGTCGCCCGATTAAAATTGAAGGTAACCGCGATTCAAAAGTTACTAAAGGTGGTACTTCAGCCCGCGTTCAGGCAAGTGTTTTAAGTTTATATGATACCAGCCGCCTCCGCAACCCAATGGTTAAAAGCGGAAGCGATTTTTCAAATGCATCATGGGATGAAGTTGATAAAGCAATTGCCGGCAAATTAGCTGCTAACCCAAATGCAAACATTCGCATTTTAACATCTACAGTAATAAGCCCATCTACTAAAAAAGTATTTGCTGCTTTTGCTGCTAAATATCCAAATACAAAAGTTTACAGCTATGATGCACTTTCATACAGTGGTATGTTAATGGCAAACATGGCGTCTAAAGGAAAATCTGAAATTCCTGATTATCATTTCGAAAAAGCAAAAGTGATTGTAAGTATCGATGCAGATTTTCTGGGAACATGGATTTCTCCAATTGAATTTACAAAAGGATATGTGGCTACAAGAAAGGTTACAAAAGAAAAACCTGAAATGAGCCGTCACTATCATTTTGAAAGCAGAATGTCTTTAACCGGTTCTAACGCCGATTATCGTGTTGCTGTTGCTCCTTCTGAACTAGGTATTGTTGCACTTAATTTATTAGATGCCATTACCGGTGCTAATAATTCAGGTGGCGCAAAATTAAAAGATGAAGCCAAAGCTGCACGTTTAAAAGAAGCTGCTGAATGGCTGAAGAAAAATCGTGGTGAATCACTTGTAGTAAGTGGTTGCAACGATGAAAATGTTCAATTGATTGTAAACGCAATTAACGATGCATTAAACAATTACGGTAATACAATTACCTGGGATTGTTCAAATATGTTACGTCAGGGTTCCGATGCAAGTGTTAAAACACTGGTTAGTGAATTAAATGGCAAACAGGCGAATATTGTTATGATTAACGATTGTAACCCTGTGTATGACCATCCCCTAGGCGGCGAACTTGAAAAGGCATTAGCAAATGCGGATATGAGTATTTCTTTCTCAGGAAATATGAATGAAACCGCTGCTGCATGTAGTTACATTTGCCCTGATCACCATTTCCTTGAATCATGGAATGATGCTGAACCTAAAAAAGGACTGTATTCATTAGCACAACCAACAATTAAAAATTTATTTGATACACGTCAAATGCAGGATACACTCTTAACATGGAGTGGCGAAACAATGGCGTATCATGATTATATCGTTCAAAGCTGGACAACCGGTCCATTAGCAGGAAGTGCTGACCCAATGACTGCTTTTAATAAAGCATTACAAATAGGTTTGTATCAACCTGAAGGTGGCAGCATTTCAGCAGCAGTAGATTCTGCAGTTGCAGCTTTAACAGCAACAACCGAAACGGCTCCTGTTGCTGATATGAGCGGTGCGGCTTCGGCAATTTTAGCAATGGCTAAAAAAGCTTCCGGTGTTGAGATTCAGTTTTATGAATCAATAGCAATTGGTGATGGTCGTTATGCCGACAACCCTTGGTTACATGAATTACCGGATCCGGTTTCAAAAATTACCTGGGATAATTACCTGAACGTTTCACCTGCTTATGCAAGAGAAAATAAAATTGAACACGGCGATGTTCTTAAAGTAACTGTTAACGGTAAAAGCGTAATGTTACCTGCGGCAATTCAGCCGGGTCAGGCTAATAATACTGTTTCTGTAGCTGTTGGTTATGGAAGAACAAAAGTTGGCAAAGGTGGTCAGGACGTTGGTGTTAATGTTTATCAATTATTGGATGCAAGTGGAGCATGTGTTAGCTACATGGCTGCTAATGTTACCATCGACAACACAGGTGAAAACGTTAAACTTGCTCAAACACAAACCCATTTCAGTTTAAATGACGGTTTGGGTATGCGTCATATTGTAAAAGAAACCACATTAGCTGAATATAAGAACCACGCAAATGCCGGTAACGAAGATCGTGCTGAAGCATTAGCTTGGAAAGACATTACTTTTTATCCGGATTATTTCGGTAAGAAAAATGGCTTCAACTGGAGTATGGCAATTGACCTTAACTCATGTGTTGGTTGCGGCGCCTGCGTTATTTCTTGTAATGCAGAAAACAATATTCCTATTGTAGGTAAAAATGAAGTTATTCGTTCACACGAAATGCATTGGATGCGTATCGACCGTTATTATGCGGGCGATGAAGAAAATCCTGAAGTGGTTTATCAGCCAATGTTATGTCAGCATTGCGAAAATGCACCTTGTGAAAACGTTTGTCCGGTAGGTGCTACCAACCACAGTTCTGAAGGCTTTAACCAAATGGCGTACAACCGTTGTATCGGAACACGCTATTGTGCAAATAACTGTCCTTATAAAGTGCGTCGTTTCAACTGGTTCGATTACGGTTCTGCCGATACTTTCGGAACCATGAACGATCCAAAAGGTACAGAAGAAAGAGGCATGATGGAAGATCTCACCCGTATGGTACTCAACCCTGATGTTACCGTTCGTTCAAGAGGTGTTATCGAAAAATGTTCTTTCTGTGTTCAGCGTATTCAGGAAGCTAAATTGACTGCTAAAAAAGAAAGCCGTGAGTTAAAAGACGGCGAGTTCCGTGTAGCATGTCAAAGCGCTTGTCCTGCTGATGCCATCACATTTGGTAACAGCTACGACGATAGCAGTGCAGTTGTAAAAGAAGCAAAAGATGAACGCACATTCGGAATTTTAGAAGAATTCCACTGGGTACCATCAGTATTCTATAAGACAAAAGTTAGAAATAAAGACAAGGCTGATCATAAGAATGAGGAAGCATTGGATATCATGGATTTATATAATTATAAATAATTAAATAATTATGTTCGTATCACCTTTAAGGGAACCATTAATACAGGGTCATAAAACCTACAAACAGATATCTGATGATATTTGTGCACCGGTAGAAGCCGCGCCTAGTAAAGCATGGATGATTGCTGTAACATTGTCAGGATTGCTGGCACTCACCGGTTTTACAATGATCGGCATCACAATTACCTACGGTATAGGTATGTGGGGTTTGAACAAAACAGTTGGTTGGGCCTGGGATATTACCAACTTCGTTTGGTGGATCGGTATCGGTCACGCCGGAACCCTGATTTCGGCCATCCTCTTATTATTCCGTCAAAAATGGAGAACAGGTGTAAACCGCTCAGCAGAGGCGATGACGATTTTCGCGGTAATTTGCGCCGGTTTATTCCCTATCATTCACATGGGTCGTGTTTGGCTGGCATTCTTTATCTTCCCTTATCCAAATACACGCGGACCGGTTTGGGTGAACTTTAACTCACCGCTGTTATGGGACGTGTTTGCGATTTCGACTTACTTTACCGTTTCATTGGTATTCTGGTATACCGGTTTGATTCCGGATCTTGCATTAGTACGCGACAGAACTACATCTGCATTCAAAAAAAGAATGTATAATATATTCAGCTTCGGCTGGAAAGGAACAGCTAAAAACTGGCAACGTTTTGAATCCATTTCATTGGTGTTGGCAGGTTTATCTACCCCACTCGTATTATCAGTGCACACCATCGTATCCTTCGACTTCGCTACCTCGGTTATTCCGGGCTGGCATACCACTATCTTCCCTCCATATTTCGTTGCAGGGGCGATTTTTTCCGGATTTGCGATGGTATTAACGCTGATGTTGGTGGTTAGAAAAGTATTTAACTTACAAGAATACATCACCTTAGCGCATATTGAATCAATGAATAAGGTAATTATTCTTACCGGTTCAATTGTGGGTGTTGCTTATATCACCGAATTATTTACTGCATGGTATTCAGGAAATCAATATGAACAATATGCGTTCCTGAACAGAAGTACCGGTCCTTACTGGTGGAGTTACTGGGGTATGATGACATGTAACGTGGTTTCTCCGCAGTTATTCTGGATTAAAAAATTACGTCGCAATATTGTGTTCACTTTCTTTATGTCGATTTTCATCAACGTGGGTATGTGGTTCGAACGATTTGTAATTATCGTAACATCTACACACCGCGACTTTATACCATCCAGCTGGACCATGTATTATCCAACTATCGTTGAGATATTTATTTATCTGGGTACAATTGGATTCTTTATGACACTGTTCCTCATTTTTGCCAAAGTGGCACCGGTGATTGCAGTAGCAGAGGTAAAATCGATTTTGAAAACATCTGGCGACCAGTATACCGGACCGGATGCTATTCATACACAGGATGAACATCATAAACATTAAGTATAACCAAGCATAAACAACATTTGCAAAATGGCAAATAAAAAAATAATATACGGTTTATATGACGATGAAGTTGTATTGATCGATGCAGTTAAAAAAGTGCGCGCAGAGGGCCTTAAAATCCACGATTGTTATACACCGTTTCCGGTTCACGGACTCGACGATGCAATGGGATTGAGAATGACTCGCCTGCACAGTGCCGGTTTTATTTTTGGTGCTACAGGTACTACAACTGCACTCTCATTTATTTTATGGATTACAACCAGTAATTACCCGATTAACTATGGTGGTAAACCATATTTATCATTACCGGCTTGGATTCCAATTACATTTGAGTTAACCGTGTTGTTTGCTTCGGTAGGTATGTTTTTAACTTATTTGTATTTAAACAGACTTGCTCCAGGTGTTAAACCGGAAATTGTAGATGAAAGAACAACAAGTCACTTATTTGCAATGACATTTGAAATAGATGACCATACTTCATCTGAGAAAAAAGATGAAATCAGAAAAGTTTTAACCGCAAGTGGCGCAGTTGAAGTTCACGAAAAAGAATTATAATACCATAAATATCTTATGAAAATGGGTATATCAAAATATTTAAAAACAGCGGCAATAATTTTTGCATTGCCTCTTGTATTTACATCTTGTAAAAAAGCAGGTGGTAACTACACAGGTGATTCATATACCTGGGATATGAGTTACTCAAGAGCTTATGAAACCTATAGTATGATGCCCGAAATGCCAAATGGCATGAGTGCTATTACGCCAGTTGCAGGAACTGTACCTTATGTTGGAAATCCAATTGCAGGAACTCATAAAGACAGTTTAACGATGGCTTTAAACCTGCCGTATAATCTGCCGAATACCCCAGAAGGTTATGCCCGCGCTGCTTTGGAAGTGAAAAACCCATTTACCATCAACGATAAAGAAGTTGTAGCACAGGGTAAATACTATTTCGATATTTATTGTGCCGTTTGTCACGGTACTGCCGGTGACGGAAAAGGTTATATTGTTACTGAAGGCAAATACACAGCAATTCCGCCTAATTATTTCGACCCGATGTATATGGCTATGACAGAAGGAACTATGTTTCATTCAGTTACCTACGGTAGAAACGCTATGCAATCATATGCTTATGCATTATCAAAAGAAGAACGTTGGAAAGTTGTAACTTATGTAAAATATTTACAGGCTGAGTATGCAGCAGCACAAGCTCCGACAGCAGCTAACGACACAACAAAAACAAATTAATTTAATCAAGATATTAACGCTTTCGAATTAATACCAAGCAAATAACAAAAGCATGAACGGCTCAAACAAATTCGAATATACTTCTAAACTGAAAACCACTTTCCTCGGATTACTTATTGCAGGGGTTGTGCTTACAGTTGTTGGAATGGTTACAGGTGCATCAATGGATCGTTTCTGGTCTAATTACCTGTTGGATACCATAATGTTTTTAGGCATCTCTGTGCTGGCGCTTTTCTTTTTAGCCGCACACCAGATTGCAATGTCAGGATGGCATATCACTATCAAACGCGTTCCTGAGGCTATGAGTCAGTTCTCAAAATATGGTGCAGTGTTGATGTTAGTTGTAATTGTGGGTTTGTGGGCAGGTTATCATCATTTATATCACCATTGGGATAATCAGTTTGTTCAGGAAAAACAAGTTACACTTGAAGAATTAAAAGAATACGATGCTGAATTATTAGCCGAAGGTGGTGAAGAAGGTCACAATAAAGATTATTCACGCACCTGGCAGGCATTCCAGTATGATGGAAAAGCAGAACATGTTGAACATCATGAAGAACCAAAAGCAGAATTAGTTGCCGATGCAAACGGAATGGTGGAAAATCCGCATTATGACAGATTAATTGATGAAAAAAGTGGTTATTTAAATAAAACGTTTTGGACAATACGCTCACTGGTATATTTATTATTGTGGGTTGGTGTTGCAATTACCTTACGTAAATTTTCTCTTAAAGAAGATATTGAAGGTACCAACCACTGGTTTTTACGCACTAAATTCTGGTCTGCTATCTTTTTAATTATTTGGGCTGTAAGTAGTTCAACAATGGCTTGGGACTGGGTGATGTCACTTGACCCACATTGGTATAGCACCCTGTTTGGCTGGTACAATTTCGTATCACTTTGGGTTGCTTCTCTTTCTACAATAGTTTTAATTCTGATTTACCTGAAACGCAAAGGGTATATGGAAGAATTAAATGAAAACCATTTACACGATTTAGGTAAATATATTTTCGCGTTCAGCGTATTTTGGACATATTTATGGTTCAGCCAGTTTATGTTATACTGGTATGGTAATATTCCGGAAGAAACACGTTGGTGGTTAGATCGCGCCAGAACAAATTACAAATACATTTTTTACGCAAACCTTATCATTAATTTCTTGTTCCCATTCCTAGTTTTATTACGCAGAGATGCGAAAAGAAACTTAAATGTGTTAGCAACAGTTTCAGTTGTAATGATATTATCACACTGGTTGGATTTCTTCCTGATGATAATGCCTCCTACAGTTGGTTCAGAATGGGGAATCGGATTACTCGAAATTGGAATGTTTTTAACATTTGCAGGGTTGTTCTTATACATCGTTTTTGGTGAGCTCGCTAAAGCATCACTGGTGCCTCAAAAGCATCCGTTATACAGAGAAAGTCTTGATCATCACATATAAATTTATACAATGGCTACCGGTTGGTTGATATTTATTGCAATAGTTATGATTGTTGTGGTCTTGTTCCAGGTAACAAGAACCCTTGACCTCGTTGGACAATTACGAGGTGGTGAACGCACAACAGTGGAAATGACCAAATTACATTCCATTCTGGGGATGATATTTATGATTCTTGGTATGATTGGATTTTTCTGGTCATTCGGGCATTATCAGGACAGGATGGTTGACCATCACTCTTCGGATAATGGGCGAACCATTCATAGAATGTTTGTGATTACCCTTTGGGTGACAGGTATCGTATTTGTGATTACGAATGTATTATTATTCGTTTTCGTGTATTTATACAGAAATCGTCCGGGTAATAAAGCAGTGCACTTTGCACACAGTAATAAATTAGAGTTCATCTGGACCGTTATTCCTACCATTGTATTAACCGGACTGGTGGTTTTTGGATTACAGGCATGGACAGATATTATGGGTGCTCCGAAAGAGGATGCCATTACAATTGAAATGACCGGCCAGCAATTTTTCTGGACAAGTCGTTATACTGGACCTGATGGTAAATTAGGGCCACGTGACAACGATTTAATTTGTGCAGATAATCCACTCGGTATTGTTACAAGAGAATGGATTGAACACAGAAAAATTACCTTAAAGGGTAGTGAAAAACTGAATCAAAAAGGTGAAATCGTAAAATTACAGGAACGCGAAAAAGAAATAAACGACTTATTAGCAGGCTATTACGATGTAGTTAACAACTCTGCTAACAAATATCGTGTTGCTGCAACGCAAGATACAATTGCTGATTTAGAAAAAGAATTGAAAAAAATTCCATCTAAAATTGATATTCGCGAAAAAGCATTTACAAGAATTACAACAAAATATACTGAAGAATATATTGCAGCACATGCTGAAGAATTTACCTGGGGTTATGATGATCCAATGCCAAGTGAATTGCATGTTCCTGTAAATAATCAGGTATATGTTAAAATTACCGCACTCGATGTACTACACAATTTTTATGTTCCGCATATGGATGTAAAAATGGATGCGGTTCCCGGGATGCCAACATCATTTAAATTTACACCGCTTGTTACAACTGCTGATAAACGTCAGGAATTGAGTGAAAATGAAGCATGGCAGGAGATAAAAGAAGGTGATGATGTACCAAGATGGACGAAATTTAATTATGAAATTGCCTGCGCCGAATTATGTGGAACAGGACATAGTGCGATGAAATATAATTTGGTTGTTGATTCACCTGAAGATTATGAAAAGTGGATTGCCGCTCAACCAAGTAAATGGAGTCAGGTTTACAGCACTTTATTACTGGAAAACGGAGTAAGTAAATATGCTCCAAAAATTGCAGCTCCTGTAGCAGATACTGCTATTGTTGCAAATGCATCAACAGGTATTGTTGATACTGTTACAATTGGTAATTAATAAATTGACGGAAAGAAAATAGAAAGATATGTCAGTACAAACTTCAACTCATACCGCGCATGTAGACACGCATGGACATGGTCATGATCATCACGATGATCACCACCACCATCAAAGTTTCATCCGGAAATACATTTTCAGCGAAGATCACAAAACCATCGCTAAACAATTTCTGATTACAGGTATTTTCTGGGCTATAGTAGGAGCTTTGCTTTCTGTATTATTCCGTATCCAATTAGGTTATCCGGATGCTGATTTAAGCTGGTTAAAACCTGTTTTAGGAAAATGGATTACCGAAAACGGACAAATTGCACCTGAATTTTATAATGCATTAATTACAATGCACGGTACTATCCTCGTGTTTTTCGTATTAACCGCCGGATTAAGTGGTACTTTTTCCAACTTCTTAATTCCTTTGATGATTGGTGCGCGTGATATGGCTTCCGGATTTATCAATATGTTATCCTATTGGTTTTTCTTTATTTCAGGTGCTGTAATGTTTGTTTCGTTTTTCCTTGCAACCGGTCCTGCATCAGGTGGATGGACAGCCTATCCCCCCCTTAACGCGTTAAAAGATGCTTCATCTGGTAGCGTTGTTGGGGTAGATTACTGGTTAATTTCAATGGCTTTATTTATCGTTTCTGCCTTATTAGGTGGTTTAAATTATATTACAACTGTAATTAACCTGCGCACGAAAGGTATGAAAATGTTCAGATTACCATTACCAATCTGGGCGTTTTTATTAACAGCAGTAATCGGGGTATTATCTTTCCCTGTATTATTATCTGCAGCAGTTTTATTGTTGTTCGACCGTAATTTGGGAACAAGTTTTTATCTCGATGCAATTAACCTTGCCGGTGAGCCGCTTGCTAATTCAGGTGGTAGTCCGATTTTGTATCAGCATTTATTCTGGTTCCTTGGTCACCCTGAGGTGTATATCATTATCCTCCCTGCGATGGGTATTGTTTCGGAAGTATTATCCGTGCATTCAAGAAAACCAATTTTTGGTTATACGGCGATGATTTATTCATTACTTGCAATTACCGTATTATCATTTATTGTTTGGGCACACCATATGTTCATGACCGGTTTAAATCCGTTCATTGGTTCCATTTTCGTAATCTTTACACTGATTATTGCGGTGCCTTCTGCAATTAAGGTATTTAACTGGTTAACAACACTTTGGAAGGGCGATATCCGACTAAATCCGCAAATGTTGTTTGCAATTGGTTTTGTTTCATTATTTATTTCCGGTGGTTTAACAGGTATTTTCCTGGGTAACTCATCTATCGATATTCGCTTACACGATACTTACTTTGTGGTGGCTCACTTCCACCTTGTAATGGGTGTTGCAGCCTTCTTCGGAATGTTTGCCGGTATTTATCACTGGTTCCCAAAAATGTTTGGACGATATATGAACCAAACTTTAGGATACATTCACTTCTGGGGAACCATCGCAGCTGCGTATCTTATTTTTTATCCAATGCACTTTGAAATTGCATTACCTCGTCGTTATTATACACACTCAGGTTTCGAAACTTTCAGTGGATTCGAATCATTGAATATGTTTATTTCAACAATGGCAATTATTTCATTTGCATTACAATTATTATTTGTATTCAATTTCTTCTATAGCATTTGGTACGGAAGAAAAGTAAGAGATTTAAATCCTTACAATGCAAATACATTAGAATGGACAACACCTTTACGTCCTGGACACGGAAACTGGGAAGGCGATATTCCTGAAGTTCACCGTTGGCCTTATGACTATAATAAACACGGAAGAGAATTTATTCCTCAAACCGAGCCATTAACGCAATATGAACTCGAACACGGTGAACATGGCGATGAAATGGATGGTGATCACATTATTACCGATAACGATATGAAATCATAATCTGTTTGTAAATAAATTATGAGTAAAGACACTTCTATATCTAAACAAAACTTTGGCAAAGCTGTAACGGCTAAACTGAAAGATTACCACATGCTGGTAAAATTCAGGCTGAGTTTTATTGTGGTATTTAGTGCCGGTATAGGATATTTATTTGCCGGTGGCGAACAATCATCGTTCTTTTTATTTTTAGCAAGTGGATTTTTAATTACTGCTGCATCGAATGCAATTAATCAGATAATTGAATCGGATACCGATAAGTTAATGACCAGAACTGCTGATCGTCCTTTGGCGGCAGGCAGAATGCAGGCAACAGAAGCAATTATTGCTGCCGGTTTAATGGCTGTTTCAGGTATCGCTATTTTATGGGTTTGGTTTAATACATTGAGTGCTTTGCTGGGTGCATTGTCATTAATTAGTTATGCGTTTTTATATACGCCAATGAAAAAAGTTTCTCCGGTTGCTGTATTTATTGGCGCATTTCCCGGAGCTATGCCACCACTTATTGGCTGTGCTGCAGCAATGGGCGGTATTAACGATTTAGCGATATTATTATTTTCAGTTCAGTTTGTATGGCAATTCCCACACTTCTGGTCAATTGCCTGGGTTGCAGCTGAAGATTATGCCAAAGGCGGATTTCATTTATTGCCTTCGGTAAAAGGTAAATCAAAAACATCGGCAATTTATATTGTCATTTATACCATATTATTAATTCCGGTAAGTTTACTTATGTATTTCTTAGGATATACAGGTTGGGTTTCGGCATTAATTGTATTCATAACAGGAATATTATTTTTATTACAAACACTTAAACTATTCAGAAGCTGTGAAACAAAAGATGCGCGCAGTTTAATGTTTGGTTCTTTTTTATATTTACCAATTGTGTTAATAGCATTATTGGTTGATCAGATTTAAAAATTATGGCAACATCAATTCATAAACGGTTTATTGTTCATCCATACAAGTTTAACTTGTGGATAGGCATCGTTTCGATGGTGATGATATTTGCTGCATTTACCAGTGCTTATGTTGTTAAAAAAGGAGATACACGCAGTTGGGAAAATATCCATTTGCCATCCATTTTTACAACAGCAACTATTGTAATTGTAATAAGTAGTCTTTTTATGCATGCTGCATACCTGGCATTCAAAAAAGGGAAACTTAATTTATACAGAGGATTTATTGTTACTGCATTTATTTTGGGTGCAGCATTTTTAACCTTACAAATTCAAGGTTGGAATACGCTGGTAGCTCAGGGAGTTGGACTTACCTCTAACGTTGCAGGATCATTTATTTATGTTATTTCCGGAGCACATTTTGTGCATGTTGCCGGCGGTGTAATCGCTTTGATGGTTTTTGCTATCAGGTCGTTTACTAAATTAAATACCAACGAATCTGAATTAATGAAGACCAATACCATTAATATCGAAGTAATGACCACTTACTGGCATTTTGTCGATTTTTTATGGGTTTATCTTTATTTTTTCTTTTTATTGAACAGATAAAATTATACAATTTTGGAAGCAGTTGCTAAAACGAATGCAAAAGAACTCTGGGACGGCGGTGATTCACCGTTTCGGGTAAGTTATGGAAAAGTGATGATGTGGTATTTCCTCATCAGCGATACTTTTACTTTTGCCGGCTTATTAATTTCATACGGTGCAATCAGGATGAGTCACCCGGCTCACGTTGAAGGAAATCTTCATAGCTGGCCTGATCCAAACGAAGTGTTTAGTTCACTTCCGTTTACACATGCACACGTTCCGCTGGCATTCGTAACCTTCATGACCTTTACACTGATTTTTAGTTCAGTTACCATGGTAAGAGCCGTGCAGGAAGGACATGAAATGAACCGCAAAGGGGTGTTGTTCTGGATGTTCCTCACCATTTTAGGTGGTTTAACATTCGTGGGCAGTCAGGCTTTTGAATGGTCGCATTTAATTGAAGAAGGACAAACCTTAATACATAATCCTTTTGGAGCAGCATCTTTCGGAGCCTTGTTTTTCCTGATTACCGGTTTCCACGGGTTCCACGTTAGTGTTGGGGTATGTTTAAATACATGGGCATTTATTCAAACTTACAGAGGCGTGTTCCAACGCAGAGGTCATTATGAAATGATTGAAAAATTAGGATTATACTGGCACTTTGTAGATTTAGTTTGGGTATTCGTATTCCTAGCATTTTATTTATTATAAAAATTTTAAATTAAAGATATGTCTAACGCAACGCATGCAGAAAAAATAAAAAAGGTATGGCAGATATGTTATCTGCTTGGATTTGTTACTTTATTTGAAATTGCTGCAGCACTCATTCACTGGAAATACATGGAAGGTAGTCCAAGATGGTGGTTGAATGCATTGTTCATCATTTTGAGTGCAGCTAAAGCCTATTATATTATGAGTGAATTTATGCACTTAAAATATGAGTTAAAGGCAATGGCAGTAAGTATTTTGGCGCCATTCCTGTTTTTGGTTTGGGGTATTATTGCATTCTTATGGGAAGGTGGATATTGGCTGAGTTTAAAAGAATCGTGGCAGATACTTAAATAATCATGGTAAACAAACGGGGGCGCGTTTGGGCAATCGTAATGCTCACAATAATTGTTGTGCTCCCTTTATTTTCGGTACTTTTTTTAAAGGAAGGATTTAAAATAAGGGAAGAAGCTCCGGCCAGCGATAGGTTAGTAGAGGTCGATCAGTTTCCAATTCCCGATTACTTTACAATTTCACACCGAGGTGATACGATAACTAAAAAACGCATGCTTGATAAAGTATGCGTTTTAGATTTTGCATCCTATAGCTGCGGAACTTCAAATGATGCACGCGAACGTAAACTTTTTGAAATACAGGAAGACTACTACGGCAAAACAAAAGCACTTCGTTTTTTAACACATACTTTACAACCGGAAACCGATAAAACCGACCAGCTCCGCACCATGGCTGAACGATATGCAGCAAGAGAAATCTGGCATTTTGTTGGTGATACAGGAACTACATCTTTACAATTACACACATTTTGCAAAAATACTTTCGAAAAACAAGGCATAAATGAAACTGATAGCCTTTGTCCGCAGTTAGTATATCTTGTAGATGGTGATGGCTATTTGCGTGGAGCGTATGATCCGCTCGATGAAAAACAGTTTCACGATTTATATAACGATATTCTTTATCTCGTAAATAAATTGGACCTGGATGAACAAGAGAAATAATCTGATTATTGCCGGCGTTACCGGAGTCGCATTTATTTTATTTATTATTTTTATTTACCTGCCTTATGCCGATAAGCAGGATAATTTGAATAAGGTAAAGGAATCATATCAGCATTCTTCTTATTTACGCGACTCATTAAATCATATTCCTGATTTCACATGTGTAGACCAAAATGGTAAAACCTTCACTAAAGCAGATGTGGAAGGAACTGTTTTTGTTGCCGATTTTTTTTATACCGAATGTGAAGGTTATTGCCCGGTTACAACCAGACATTTATCATATGTTCAAAATTCATTGAATTCAGGGATAAAATTTAAAATCCTGTCGTTCAGTCTAAACCCTGAGCACGACTCAGTTCCGGTTTTGAAATCATACGCAGATTCATATAAGGCAAATGATACACTATGGCATTTTTTGCAAGGCGACCAAGATGAAATTTTCGATTTGGGTGAACATGGTTTCTTTACAATTGTTAAAGGTGGTGACGGTTCGTTTTCAGGCCATTCCGATAAATTTACACTGGTAGATAAAAGTGGAAATATTCGCGGGTTTTATAAAGGCACCGACTCGATTCAAATGCAGGCATTAGTGCAGGATATAAATTATCTGGTTTTTAAAGGCGAAAAAAATGAATGAAAAATTAACTAATAGAATTATTGTAGCTATTTCAGTTGCAGTTCCGGTTTTAGTTGCAATTTTATTTTATACTCCGGCATTACATCTCAACATTGATGTTTCCTTCTTGCCAAAATTTCATGCAATATTAAATTCAGTTGTTGCCGTTTTATTACTTACAGGATTATATTTCATTAAATCTAAAAACATAAAAGCACATAAATTAACAATGCTGGCAGCTTTTTCAACTTCTGCCTTGTTTTTAATTTCATATGTATTGTATCATTCCGCTGCTGACAGTACTTTGTTTGGGGATGCTAATTTTGATGGCACCGTGAGTGCAGAAGAAAGTGCTGCAATTGCAGGCATTAAAAACATATATTACGTGATTTTATTGAGTCATATTGTTTTGGCAGCTTTAATCATGCCACTGATATTAATAACCCTTTCACGTGGTTTAGCTTCCAGATTTGATAAACATAGAAAAATTGCTAAAATAACTTGGCCTTTGTGGTTTTACGTTGCCGTAACTGGTGTAGTGGTTTATTATATGATTGCGCCTTATTATCCGCATTAATGATTAACTTTGCAGTATGAAACTTCGTATCGTTTTAACGTTGACAGTTTTGATTTTACTCACTTTTTTAAGCAGTGATTTAAGTGCACAATGTGCTATGTGTAAAGCATCTGCAGAAGAAGGTGCCCGTGACGGGAATTTACAAAGTTCAACACTCAATACCGGGATTGCCTATCTGTTGGTAATGCCTTATCTGGCATTTGCGGTAATTGGCTATTTATGGTATAGAAACTTCAAACGTAAAAAGTCAGAAGGAAATTACCAGTCTTAATTTCCGGTTATAAATCACCTTCCATAGGTCGTATCAGTATTTCTTCCACCACAGTTCTTTTTGAAACTGCCCAGGCATTATATATCAAGGTAGCAACATCTTCAACATCAATAAAACGGGACTCAGGTAAATCGGTTCCTTTCCAGCTTTCAGTTAAAACAGCTCCCGGTAAAACTGAAGTAACCCGAATTTTATGCTCTTTTAATTCATGTCGTAAATTTTGCGAAAATCCATATAAAGCAAACTTCGAAATTGCGTAAGAACCACCACCGTCATACGGATTAATACTGGCAACCGAACAAACATTAAATATATGCCCGGACTGATTTTTTTTCATTCCCGGAACAATAGCTCTGGTTAAATAATAGGCACTGTATAAATTGGTATGAATTAATTGCTCTAATGTACCTTCCGGTTCGTCGTGCACATTGCCCGGAATAAAAATGCCGGCATTATTTACAAGGACATCCACCGTTTTAAAAACTGATTTGCAAAAATTGCCAAATTGCTCTACATTGGATTTAATGGAAACATCACAAACTTGTGTATAAACACTTATCGAACTGTTTAAATCAGTTAATGTGGTTTTAAGCGCTTGTAAATCGGCTTGGCTTCGGGCACAGGCTGCAACATTAAAACCGTTTTTAGCAAAATGAACGGCAATAGCTCGTCCAATTCCTTTAGTAGCACCTGTAATTATGATGTTCATCGTTAAAAATGATTTAATTTAAATAGTTTTACAAAATAAAACAATTTACACCGCAATGAATAACTTGTTTGCTGATGTGATTTTGCCGTTTGCGTTGGAAAAAAACTATACGTATGCTGTTCCTCAGGAGTTTGCAGTTATGCTTACCCCCGGGATGCGCGTAGAAGTGCCGTTCAGAAATAAGAGTTATACCGGAATTGTTGCTAAAATTCATAATCTGGTGCCGGCCGGATATGCACCAAAATTTATAATAGCACTTCCTGATCATCTCCATATTGTAAATAAAATTCAGCTCGAATTTTGGCAGTGGATGGCAGGTTATTATATGTGTTCAACCGGTGATGTAATGAATGCTGCTTTACCGGCGCCTTACAAACTAAGCAGCGAAACAATTATTGTTTTGCATCAGCAGGCAAATATTGATGCAAACGTTTTAGACGATAAAGAATATATTATTGCAGAAGCATTATCGATACAAAAAGAATTGACATTAAAAGATATTCAATTAATTCTGCAACAAAAAACAATTCAGCCCACTATAAAATCGCTGATTGAAAAAGGTATTGTTTATGTAAAGGAAGAACTCAAAGAAATATATACTCCCAAAACAGAAAAATTTGTTGTATTAAATAAACAATATCACGAAGAAAAGGAATTAAGTAAATTGTTTGACGCTATGCAAAAGCATGAAAAACAATTAAATATTCTTATGGTTTATTACCAGATGGCACAGGATAATCATCCGGTAAAAAAATCATTGTTGCTGAGAAAATCAGGAGCTGGTGCAGGGGTGCTGAAAACAATGGTAAAAAATGAAATATTTATTGAATACGATGAGCAGGTAAGCAGATTGCAATTATATGGAAATGACCAGATTAATGATATTGTAATAAATGAGGAACAAACCAGGGCTTTAATCGAAACACGTGAATTGTTGCAGGAAAAAAGTACGGTATTAATTCACGGCGTTACCGGAAGTGGTAAAACTGAAGTATATATCGAATTAATAAAAGAATATATTACAGCTGGGAAGCAGGTTTTATATTTATTGCCGGAAATTGCTTTAACAACACAAATTATTTCTCGCCTAAAAAAAAGGTTCGGCAACCAGATTGGTGTGTATCATTCAAAATTCAATCAGAATGAACGGATTGAGATCTGGCAAAAAGTTTTGAGCAACGAATATAAAATTATATTAGGTGCACGGTCAGCTTTGTTTTTACCATTTAATGAATTAGGATTAATTATTATTGATGAGGAACATGATTATTCCTATAAGCAACACGAACCTGCTCCACGTTATCATGCACGTGATGCGGCTATTTATCTAGCCTATCTGCATAAAGCTAAAACCGTGTTAGGGACCGCAACCCCTTGTATTGAAACTTATTTCCAGGCAGTTAACGGAAAATTTGGTCTGGTAAAAATGTTTAAGCGGTATGCTGATATGGCAATGCCTGAAATTCAGATTGCAGATGTAAAAGAAGAGGAAAAAAATAAAACAATGCATTCGCATTTTACTTCTGCATTGGTGGGTAGAATGAAATATGCGCTGGATGCAAAAGAGCAAATTATATTATTTCAGAACAGAAGGGGATATGCACCCTTTTTAATTTGTGAGGCTTGTGGATGGACACCACGTTGTATTAATTGTGATGTAAATCTTGTTTATCATAAATTTAGTAACGAACTACGTTGCCATTATTGTAATTATACTTCATCAACATATAATGTTTGTCCGGCATGTGGCAGCAGCAGAATAATCATAAAAGGATTTGGCACCGAAAAAATAGATGATGAATTACAATATTTATTTCCGGACGCAAAAACAGGTCGATTAGATTTGGATACGGTAAAATCAAAACATGGCCATGAAAAAATATTACATGCTTTTGAGTTGGGTGATATTGATATATTAACCGGAACGCAAATGGTAACCAAAGGACTTGATTTTGACAATGTAAATTTGGTAGGTATTTTAAGTGCGGATCAAATATTAAATTTTTCGGATTTCAGAGCTGCAGAAAGGGCGTTTCAGATGATTACGCAGGTGAGTGGAAGGGCAGGCCGAAAAAACAGGAAGGGTTTAGTTATGATTCAGGCCATTGCAATTAATCATCCTGTATTACAATTTGTGCGGCAACATGATTATGCGGGATTTTATAAAAAAGAAATAGCTGAGCGGCAGCAGTTTGGTTATCCGCCGTTTACAAGATTAATACGGATAACCTTACGTCATTCAAAAGTAGAAACGGTAAATAAAACGGCTGCATGGTTGGGTGGAGAATTGAAAAATCAGTTAGGAGAACGTGTTTTGGGTCCTGCGATTCCAGGTATCCCACGCATCAGAAACAAGTATTTATCGGAAATCATGATTAAATACCCTAACAACAGAGTGAGTGGTGAATTTGTTAAAAACATCATTAAACTTGAAGTTGAGAAATTGCAGTTAAACCCTGCACATAAACGGGTTGAAATCCTCATTGATGTTGACCCAATGTAGTATCTTTGCAGCCGAAGTTATGTTATCTAAAAAAGCGAAATACGGATTAAAAGCCATGTTTTACCTAGGTAAGAAATTTGGCAAAGGCCCTGTCCTGATATCCGACCTTGCAGAAGAGGAAAATATTCCCAAAAAATTTCTTGAGCTCATCCTGCTCGAATTAAAGAAAAACGGGTTATTACACAGTAAAATGGGTAAAGGTGGTGGCTATTCATTAAGCAAATCGCCCGACGACATAACGGTTGGTCAAATAGTGAGGGTTTTGGATGGTCCATTGGCGCCAATACCATGTGTAAGTAAAACGGCCTATCGCAAATGTGACGAGTGCGATAATGAAAAAACCTGTGAAATAAGGAAAATCATGATGCAGGTGCGCGAGGCATCAGCTGCCATTTTAGACCATACCAGTTTAATGGAAGCACCAAAAGCAGTATTCACTGTAAATCGAAAAACTAAATAAATATCAAGCGGTACAGGTCATTACAATTTAAAAAAATAAATATGTATTAAAATATTCTACTAATTCGATAGAATATATAGATATTTGTGCCGCACAAAAAAACACGTTTATGAAATCGACAATTTTACTATTAGCAGTTATGTTTTGTATTACGGTTGGGGTAAAGGCTCAATCGGGCACACAGGTAGAAACTTACAATGTGAAAGTTTCTCAAAAAATTGAATTACGCGGATTAACACATATTCGTTACCAGCTTTTTGAAGATTCAACCAAATTTGATGCATTTGATTTAAGAAGAGCGCGTTTGGATTTCAGAGGAGATATTGCTCCGAAAATTGGTTACCGTTTACACACAGAGTTAGCCGGAACACCTAAAATTTTGGATGCGACATTTGTTTACAAACCATACGAATGGTTAAATGTGAATGTTGGTCAAAGCAAGTATCCTGTATGTTACGACAACTTATATTCACCATGGACATTATTAACAGTAAGCAGAACACAAATTGATAATAGTTTATCATTCCGTGAAAGCGATTTATATGGTAACCAAAACGGCCGTGATATCGGACTTTGGTTAAGTGGTAAATATAGTATTGGAAAAGAAGAAGCAAAACGCCCGCTTTTAGATTATACATTAGGTATTTACAATGGTTCGGGAATTAATGTTGCGGATAACAATCAGGATAAAGATATTTCTGCAGCATTGGGTATTTCTCCTGTTAAAGATTTATGGTTGTATGGTCGTTACCTAAGCGGTGTAGGACAAACTGTAATTCATCCGGGTGTAGATGCAACAAGAAGTCGTTTTGGTGGTAATATCTCTTATAAATACAAAAACTTTTTAATTGAAGGTGAATACCTTGCGGCATCTGACAAAAGCGATAGCTTAGGTTTACTGGAGCGCAATGGTTATTACGTAACCTTAGGTTATACACCAATTAAAGATAAATTGCAGGTAGTGGTTCGTTTAGATAATTATGATCCGAATACAGCTGTTGATGATAATATCACAAATAAGTATATTCTGGGAGCAAGTTATTTCTTCACAAAAAACACAAGAATTCAATTAGAATACGACCTTGTTTTAGAAGAAGCAGAAACACAAAAAGAAAACAATTTATTTGCAATTCAATTTCAGGCTGGTTTTTAATTGAATAAAAGGAAGGCAAAATTAATTGTTGGATAATACCTTTTTAAATATCTACTAAATATATAGAATAATTTAAAATCTTTTATTAATTTTTTATGGAAATTGCTATTGTACTAACCCTGTTAGTATTGGCTATTATTGCCTTTTCGACCGAAAAGCTATCGGTTGACGTTGTTACTATGACCGCAGTTTTGCTGCTGGTAGTATTTGGAATTATTGATTATAAGGAAGCTTTTGCGCCATTTGGCAGCGACTTTATTATCATGCTTGCCTCCATTTTTATTGTTACTTCTGCTATTGATTCATCCGGTGTTCTCGAACATTGGACCAATAAGCTGATGAACAGGAAGGGTGGGAGTCAGATGAAATTAATAATGCCGATGATTACCATTACCAGCGCTTTTTCGGCCTTTATGAATAATACTACGGTAACGGCGTTGATGATTAACCCGGCAATGGCCATTGCTAAAAAATCGGGAATTAACTTTTCAAAAATTTTATTACCACTTGCTTTTGCTTCCATTGTAGGCGGAACCTGTACTTTAATCGGAACCTCAACCAACGTTGCCGTTAATGCTTATTTAGGTAAAAACGGATATGCTGAATTTGGCATGTGGGACTTTACCTGGATCGGAGTTATAATGGTTATTGTAACATTGCTGTATATGGCACTGGTTGGTGTGCGTATGTTACCAAACCGACATAATGGCGAATTAACTGCCGAATATGGGGTTCGCGAATACTTAAGTGAGATAAAAGTATTAAAAGATTCTTCACTTATTGGTCAGGTAATTCACGATTCGGATATCAGCAAAATGGGATTTACTGTTTTGGCGGTAATTCGTGGTGACAGACAATTTGCACCAGGACCCAATGTATCATTCAGAGAAGGGGATATTGTTTTGGTGAAAGGCAAAATGCAACTATTACTTGCTGTAAAGAATACAAAAGGTATTGACATCGTAGCTGATACTTTAGATTTTTATAAAGCAGATGGTAAAGCACTCAAATTAACTGAGGTGGTAATTCCGGGACGTTCTGATTTAGCAGGGTCAACTATTGCCGAAATTGATTTCAGAAGAAAATACGGAATGGTAATAGTTGCCATTAACCGTGAAGGAAAAAATATTACCGAACAATTAAACAATATCGTAATTGAAGTAGGTGATATGTTATTAGTGCAAGGTTCAGATGATTCATTTACGAAATTAAAAAATCACCACGACTTAGTTGTTTTAAGTGCACATGAACCACAAGTTAAAAATTTATGGAAGGGTTATTTTGCACTTGGATTTTTCTGTCTCGCAATTATTATCAGTTCAATTAAATTTTTTAATGTGCACGTTTCTGTCGCGTTTATGGCCAGCGCTGTATTAAGTATGTTGGTTGGTGCAGTTAAACCCGATGACGCTTACAAAACAATTGAGTGGAAATTATTAGTGTTAATTGCAGGTATGACAGCATTTGGAACTGCTATGGGCAATTCAGGTGCAGATAAATATCTTGCAGGATTAATTGTTGACTGGTTTGGTGGTTTTGGCCCCCAGGGTATAATGCTGGGATTTATGGTATTAACCGTATTGCTTACACAACCAATGAGTAACGCAGCAGCAGCGCTTGTAGTTTTACCTGTTGCTCTGGAAGCAGCGAACACATTACACGTAAATCCGGTCAGTTATGCTATTGCTGTTATGTTATCGGCTTCAGTTTCATTAATTACACCATTTGAACCTTCGTGTATTTTGGTGTATGGACCGGGGAAATATAAATTTGTCGACTTTGTAAAAGTGGGTGGTATTTTAACTGCTATACTTGTTGCCATTATATATTTTGCTATTCCAATGCAATGGCCGCTATAAAAAAATAACATTTACCTAAAGGGCAATTAACTATTTAATTGCCCTTTTTTTATGCGTAAACGATAACGCTTTTTTAGTAATTCAACCCATAAAACTGATATAGCAGCAATACCAAAACAAATAAGTAATTCAGATATTTTTAAAGGGACAAACATAAAAAGTTTTTGAACCGGTTGAATATAAAGAGATGCTAACAAAATAGCAATAGAGATAATTAAAATCAAAGGCACTAATTTGTTTTTATATTTTAGAGTTACAAAAATGGATTGTAAGAATGAGCGATTAACCAATGTAAGTAAAAGATTACTAAATATTAAAATCGAATAGATACAACTGCGTACGAATGTTTGATCGTAGCCATTATGCATCAGAAAATAAGCAGGAGTTAAACAACCGGCTGTAATTACCAATCCTTGCAAAATACTAAGCGATAATTCATTCATCGAAAAAAAGTTTTGCTGAACTGTCCGTGGTTTTTTCAGCATACTATCGGGCTCTGCAGGTTCATTCTCAAAAATGATAGAGCAGGTAGGTCCCATAATTAATTCTAAAAAAATTACATGGATTGGATTAAAAAAATCAGTAAAATCCCAAAACAATAATAATGGAATTGTTACGATAAGTATAATGGGAATATGAATACTGATAATATAACGAATTGCTTTTTTCAGGTTCTCATAAATTCTTCTACCCAAAGCAACAGCCTCAACCATATGTTGCATATCATCATCAGTTATAATTAACGAAGCAGCTTGTTTTGCAGTTTCCGTTCCACGTTTGCCCATTGCAATACCAATATGTGCAGCCTTTAGTGCAGGCCCGTCATTTACACCATCTCCTGTCATGGCAACTACTTCACCATTTCTTTTCAGCGCTTCAACCACTTTTAATTTTGCATCCGGAAACATGCGCACAAATAAATTGGTTTTGCTTACTTCTTTCGACAGCGTTGAATCATCCATTTCCATTATTTCGTTTCCTGTCAGGGCAGCAGCTTCACTTTTTAATCCGATTTGTTGCGCAATGGCCAGAGCGGTTGCTGCATAATCGCCGGTAATCATTTTAACCTGAATGCCGGCTTTGTAAAATGATTCAATAATGGAAGCAGTATTTTTTTTAGGCGGATCATAAAATGCAATTAAACCTAATACATGATAAATAAATGATTCCTGTAAAACCGGAAATTTTGTTGTAGTATTTTCTACCAATGCAACAGCCAAAACGCGAAAACCACGCGAAGCAAATTGTTCTGTTTGTTGCATGATTATTTTTTTGTCGCCATCACTTAAATTGGATTGCGCCAAAACTGTTTCAACACCACCCTTGCACGCAATTATAGTTTCGCTTTTATCATTTTGATAAATATGTGTCATAACAGGTGGTGAACCTGACAATGGATATTCATGCACCATTTTAAATTGTTTGCGTAAATCAATACTATTTACAGTGCCATATGCATCATGAATTGATTTTTCCATTGGGTCAAAAGGATTTACTTCTGAAGCCCACATAGCGTATTCTAAAACTTTACCGGCTTCAATGGAATTATTTGTATAATCAAAAACTTTTTTTGATTCAAAATCATAAATCGCGGCAAGCTGCATTTTATTTTCTGTTAATGTGCCGGTTTTGTCGGTGCAGATTACTGTAGCTGCACCTAAAGCTTCTACCGTTTGTGGCGAACGTGCAATTACATTTTTTTTATATAAATGGTAAGCGCCTAAGGCTAAAAAAGTACTAAAAGCAACCGGTAATTCTTCCGGTAAAACAGACATGGCTAATGTTAAACCATGCAATAAACCTTGTAAAAAACTTCCTGTTGTGTAAAAATTAATTCCCCAAACAATAAAAAATGCAATTACACCTGCAATTACCATTTGCTGAATAAATTTATTCATTTGCTGTTGCAATGGCGTTTTGCTGATAACAATTTTGTTTAAACTTTCACCAATTTTTCCAAGCGAAGTTGTGCTACCAATAGCAGTTACTTGAGCTATACATGCTCCGGTAACAACTAAGGTGCCTTTATAAATTGGAACGGGCTCATCACCCGGTGATTTAAATACCGCTAATGATTCACCTGTTAATGTACTTTCATTTACTGAAAAATCATGTGCCTCCAGCAAAACAGCATCTGCCGGAATTATATTACCATCTTCGCAAACTAAAATATCATTAACTACGATATCGGCAATAGGTAAAGTAATAGTTGCGCCATTTCTGATAACCTTCGCACCGGCATCGGTTAATTTTTTTAATGCTTCTACAGCATTATTACTTCTGTTTTCCTGAAATAAAGAAATTCCGGCAACAAAACATAAGGCGCCAATCATGATAAACCCTTCTCCTGATTCACCTAAAATGAAATAAATAATAGATGCAACAACCAGAATAATGAACATTGGCTCCTTAATAATACCGAAAATGAGGTGCCATAATTTTTTCTGACTTACCTGGGTATTTTCGTTTGTACCAAATTTTAAACGGTTCTGTTGCACTTCCGGCTCCGTTAAGCCATTATAACTTTTATGCTCCATAATGATGCCCTGAAAATGTAGAACTTAAAGTTAATTATAAAGCAACTCGTACCAAGTGATTATTATCACCATTCGGGGAATTAACTTAATGCAATACACTTAAAGCAAATGGATCAATTTACCATCCGGAAATAAATTTAATCTCCCCCCCCAAAAAAAACACATATAAAATTTAAAATGCAGGCGTTATTTCCCTTTTCCCTGAAAAATGATCAGAACAGTGTAGAACATAATTTTAAAGTCGATGGCCAGGCTCATATTTTCAATGTAAAGCAGGTCGTATTTCATACGTTGCACCATTTGACTCACATCGCTGGCATAACCAAATTTCACCATTCCCCAGCTTGTTAAACCCGGTTTTACTTTTTGGAGATGTTTATAGGAAGGTGCAATTTGCGTAATTTGGTCAATATAATATTGGCGTTCAGGTCGTGGGCCAACTAGACTCATTTCACCTTTCAGGATATTAAATATTTGTGGTAATTCATCAAAACGCCATTTGCGCATAACTCTGCCCCAAGGTGTAATGCGTTCATCATTTTCGCTACTTAATGCCGGACCATGTTGTTCAGCATCGGTATACATTGAACGAAATTTTATTATGGTGAATGGTTTGTTATTTATGCCAACACGTTGCTGATAATAAAAAATTGGACCTTTAGATGATAGTTTAACTTTAATGGCAATAAACAGGTATAAGGGCCATAAAATTAAAAATGCAAACAGTGCAACCGTAATATCAATTCCGCGTTTAATTGTGCGTTGCCAGCGTGGCATTAAATCGGGATAAATTTCAATCAATACTGCACCGAGCACATTACTCATTTTCACACTTCCCGATAATATATCATACATATCGGGAACAATTTTAATTACAATATTGCCTTTTTCAGCAAGCTTATCAATTATTTCATTTAATAAATGATGTTCTGAAGTTTCAATAGCGATAATTACCTCATCTACATTTCTTGAATTAATAATGTCACTGAGTTGTTTTAAGTTGCCTAAGCAGGGCATGTATTTATCTAATTCGGAACCGTGATTGCCGTTTGCTTCCACATATCCGATAAATGCATAACCCAGCGATTTTTTGTAATGAATAATTTCCTGATGTATGGAAGCTGCACGCTGGTCGCTGCCAATAATTATGGTATTATACGCAACAACACCTTTTTGTAATTGCCGTTTTGCTCTGGTTAAAATTACCATGCGCAATAAAACCGTTACCAAAAATTGTCCGCCAAATAATAAAAAGAATATCTGATAATAATCGCGATAATCACTTACATAGTCATCCAGTAAAAGCGCAAAAAATATGATCAATACACCGATAAATGAAACAACAAAAGTTCTTGTTATTTCCGCCAATCGCGATTTGCGATAAATGTCGGTGTAAGATCCTGCTATAAAATGTAAAACAATCCAAATAAGCGGAATGGCGAATATGCCATAAAAGAAGTTTTTATCGTTAAATACCTGACGATTAATATCTACAGGTAAATCTTCAATCACAAATTTACGATACAAAAATAAACCGGCCCATACCAGCATTGCTGCTATATAATCCAACAGGATATAGGTGAGTATTCCGATTTTCTTTTTAAATCGCATTATTTCGACTGGATAATTTTAATATTGTCATACAAAATTTGAGCAGCTGTATCGAGTGTATTTATTGCCCTAAATTCGATGCCGTATGATTCCGGTTGTGATGCTGCAAAATATTGTAGACTTGGATTTAGGTTGATATAAATTTTATTCCAGTAATCTTTAGCTGTAACTGTGAGCACTTCATCATAAATGGAATTGCCGTTAACTGTTTTACATTTCATCCACACATTAAAAGGAATATCGCATTTATAGTCTAATTCCAAAAATAACTGATGATCAATAGTTGGAAAAAATAAAGGGTCACTTGTTTGCACATAAAAAGTATCTACAACATTCGTTAAATAACTTATGGCTGAACGGTTTCCTTCAAATACGAGTTCAGGGTCTGTTGTTGTAGTTAAAGTAGCATCCGGAATTACACTGTAAAAAGGATTACTGCTTTCAAAACGTTCCACCATTAAAAAAGTAATGGCAGATGAATTTTTATAATTGGTTGCAGGATGCAAAGTATCTGTTGCCCCCGCAGTCAGATTTCTTGTAATGGTATACGGATTGTAAAACGGATAAATCATTCCTGTTCCGGAAATTCCATTTTCTTTAATTCCGGGATAAACAATAATTTCTGTTGCACCCTCAGCCAAAATCGGAATTGTTGCCGGTAATTCAAAAGCACCAATAAATTCGTTATTGGCATAAACCCATGCATCCGGTAATTTGGACGAAGCGAAACCCTGAGTTTCTAAATTAGTAGTAAAGGTGAAATTATCAATATATACATAGGATGGTATTTGCTCATCAGGATTAATTAACTCACAACCAAACATGAACAAAGCAGCACATCCACTCAAAAACAACAATTTAATTTTCTGCATTATAACAATTTCAACTCGTTAATTTAGTTTGTTACCTGTAGGCAACATTTTTTTCAATTTTATGAAGAATCATATGTGCTACTTGTAAAGCACGATATCCATCTTCAATGGTAACCGGAGTTTCTGTATCGTTGATGATTGCTTTTGCAAACATTTCTAATTCCATTTTTATGGCGTTTCCTGCAACAATTGCCGGTTTCTCCATTTTTACGGATTTTTTCTTCGACGCATCTCCGGTATTTATTTCTATAGTTAACGCTTCATCACCGGGTTTAGCATCACTCATCGTTAATATTTCCGTCATATTTTCCCCGAAATCTACTGCAATATAAGCATCGCGCTGAAAAAGACGCATTTTACGCATTTTTTTCATGGAAATACGACTTGCTGTAAGATTTGCCACACAACCGTTGTCAAATTCGAGACGGGCATTTGCGATGTCAGGTTGGTTGCTGATAACCTTAACCCCGCTGGCGCTCACTTTTTTAACATTTGAATGCACCAGATGCAAAACAATATCGATATCGTGAATCATAAGGTCTAAAACAACAGAAACATCGGTACCACGGGGGTTAAAGGTGCTTAAGCGGTGCGATTCGATAAACATTGGTTGCAAATTAAGGTCCTGAATAGCCAAAAAGGCAGGATTAAACCGCTCCACATGGCCTACCTGAGCCTTCACATTGGCCTCGTGAGCCAAAGCCATGATGTATTTGGCCTCACTAACCGTATTAGCAAGGGGCTTTTCTACAAAAATGTGTTTTGCTTTTTTAAGTGCGGCCCGGGCACAATCGTAATGGGAAATGGTAGGTGTAACAATATCCACGGCATCGCACACCTCAATTAACTTATGAATGCTGTTAAACCTTGGTATGTTAAAGGTTTCTTCAGCATATTTGGCGTTAGCTGCATCCGGGTCAAAGAAGCCAACTACCTCAAAGTCAGATATTTCTTTCAGCAACCTGAGGTGGATCTTACCCAAATGCCCAGCCCCTAATACACCAATTTTGACCATAGTTTGATTTGGGGCAAATTTAATTTATTCATTGTGAGAGATATATAAAATACCAATTTAAATGTCCACGTTTTATTAAAGTTGTATGTGTAATAACACAGGATGCCATTTTACGGCATAAAAAATGCGCTATCTTCACTGCCGATTATCAATATGTTTTCAAAAAACTCCATTTTCAATAGTTTCCTGTTGCCCATTCTTTCAGGACTCATTTTATGGGCTGCCTGGCCGCCAATGCCATTTACTTTTTTGATTTTTATTGGTTTTGTACCCTTGTTTATTGGCGATAAAATGATTTCGGAAGCAGCAGCCCGTTATACCGGTTTTAAAACATGGTTGCTCATTTATTCCGGATTGCTTTTGTGGAATTTACTTACTACCTGGTGGGTAAGTAATGCAAGTTTGGCAGGAGGATTATTTGCCATTATTGCCAATCCGATTTTAATGAGTGTTCCGTTTATGCTGGCGAGAAATACGCGGAAACAATTTGGTGATAAAATCGGCTACCTCTCATTTATTGTTTATTGGATGAGTTTTGAATTTATTCACCTTCGTTGGGAATTAACCTGGCCATGGTTGTCTGTTGGAAATGTATTTGCACAAAACCATACCTGGATTCAATGGTATGAATACACAGGCGTTTTTGGAGGAACACTTTGGGTATTAATTGTAAATACATTAATTTATTTATTGATTAAACCTTACTTTTTTAAAACCGAAAATGCACTTCAGGGTAACAAAAAAAATATTTCTGCTTCGATAATAATTGTTGCATTAATAATCATACCTATAGGGATTTCAAAATTTATGTATGCGCATTATGAAGAAAAAGGTAAAACTGAAAATATAACAGTATTACAACCTAATTTTGATCCTTACACAGAAAAATTTGTAATTCCATATCGCATGCAAATGGAAAAAATGATTGGATTATCACTACAAAAAATTAGTGATACTACCGATTTTCTTGTTTGGCCGGAGACATCAGTGCAGGATGAAATATGGCTCGATAAATTAAAATATCAAAAGCCTGTCCGCGATTTACGTAAAGCCATTGATAGTTTTCCAAATTTAACTGCCGTAATTGGAATAAATGGTTTTGAAGAATATACTGATAAAAAAGACATTAGTGCAACAGCACGTATTCACATTAAACCAAGTAGTCCGCCTGATACCATGTATTACGATATTTACAATTCGGCATTAGCTGTAAATAGTGAAGGACCTGTCGGCTATTATAATAAATCAAAATTAGTTCCCGGTGTTGAGCGCATGCCTTATCCCGGATTTTTTTCATTTATTGGTAAATGGGCAATTGACCTGGGTGGTATATCCGGCAGCTTAGGGATGCAAAAAGAACGCACGGTATTTTTTAATAAAAATAATATTGGCGTTGCTCCGGTTATTTGTTACGAAAGTATTTTTGGTGAATATGTAAGTGATTATGTAACTAAAGGTGCCGGATTAATTTTTATAATTACCAACGATGGCTGGTGGGGAAATACAAATGGATATAAACAACATTGCCAATACGCAAAATTGCGCAGTATTGAAACCAGAAGATGTATTGCCAGAAGTGCAAACACAGGTACAAGTTGTTTTATAAACCAACGTGGTGATATATCGCAGGCTACACAGTGGCGCGAAGACGCAGTAATTAATGCAGACTTGCCGGTGAATACTGATATAACTTTTTACACTCAACATGGTGATTACCTGGCCAGATTTGCATTATGGATTTCCGGATTATTATTGCTATTTACACTGGGAAAAAAGTTTTTTGTAAAAAAGTAAAGCGGATGAATATATGATGCAGGAAAAAGAATTAGCACAGTTATGTAAATCGGTTATTGAAATTGTGCGCCCGGTCGGGAATTACATCCGCGAAGCAAGAAAAAATTTTACGGAAATAACTATTGAGAAAAAAGGTGTTCGTGATTTTGTTACTGAAGTAGATAAAAATGCTGAAATAGAATTAGTAAAAAAACTACAACATTTATTTCCTGAAGCCGGATTTGTAACCGAAGAAAAAACAATTTTACAAAGTGACCTGCCTTACAACTGGATTATCGACCCCTTAGATGGCACTATGAATTATGTGCATGGAATTCCGGCGTACAGTATCAGTATCGGACTGGAATATCACCATGAAATTATTTTAGGTGTAGTATATGAAATGGTGCATGATGAAATGTTTTATTCCTGGAAAGGAAGTGTATCATATTGTAATGAAAGGGTAATTCAAATTTCACCTTGTGCAACTTTACAGGATGCACTAATTGCAACGGGATTTCCCTATATCAGAACACCAGAGCGAACTACAAAAATTGCAGCAACATTAAAGTATTTTTTAGATAACGGAAGAGATATCCGACGCATTGGAACAGCAGCAACAGATTTATGTTACATTGCTTGTGGCAGAATGGATGTGTATTACGAAGGGTTTTTAAATTTATGGGATATTGCAGGTGGAATTATAATTGTAAAAAATGCAGGCGGATTTGTGAGCGATTTTTCCGGCGGGGATGATTTTACAAAAGGCCAAATTGTAGCCTGTAGTCCATTAATAAAAGAGGAAGTATTAAAGGGTGTTGCTTTAATGCCATGACTTAATTTGAATAAATAATCTCGTAACAAATTCAAAAATCATCGCGCATAAAAAAAGCGCAATCATTAAATCGCGCTTTTTATAATTAAATAATATTGTTGCTGTTAAACCATGAATGATACAATATGATATACTAATCCGCTTAATAGCATTGTTGCCGGAATAGTTAATACCCAAGCCCAAACAATTTTAGTTACAACACTCCAGCGAACGGCACTTACTCTTTTTGCAGCACCAACACCCATAATTGCACCGGTAATGGTATGTGTGGTTGATGCTGGAATACCGATAGCTGCAGTTCCGAATAAGGTAATTGCACCTGCAGTTTCAGCACAAAATCCACCCATTGGTTTTAGTGGCGTTAAATTATGTCCCATGGTTTTTACCACTTTCCATCCACCAATTAATGTTCCTAATCCGATTACGGTATAACACATATAAAATATCCAATCAGGAGGTGCATCAATACTTGTATGTCCGGCAGATGCAAGTAATAAAATGATAATACCGGCAGTTTTTTGCGCATCGTTACTGCCATGCCCTAAACTAAATGCAGCAGAAGAAACAAGTTGCATTACCTGAAAAAATCCATCAACCTTTCCCGGTCGCGTTCGCCTAAATGCCCAAAAAGTAATTATCTGCAATATATATGCAATCAGCAATCCGATAATTGGGGCTAATAAAATAAATACACCAATCCAGCCTATGCCTTTATGGTCAGGCTCGAACCATAATAAAGCACTAGGGCCTGCTTTAACTAATGCCGGACCAATTAATCCGCCAATTAAAGTATGTGATAAACTGATTGGCATACCGAATCGAGTACATAACCAGCCCCAGGTAATAGCACCAATTAATGAACAAAAAATAAAATAATTATCGCCATCAACAACTGCTTTATCAATTACACCACGACTCATGGTTTTAGAAACTTCTGTTGTTTGAAAAATCCATAACGCAGCAAAATTGAAAAACGCAGCCCAAATAACTGCCTTTGTAGGGCTCAACACCCTGGTAGCAACAATAGTTGAAATAGAATTGGCAGCATCGTTGGCTCCATTAATGAAGTCGAATACCAAGGCTAAAACAACTGTTATAATAATAATGGGTTCTATACCGTACATATTATGTAGTTTTTACGATGATAGACTCAATCACATTCGCGATATCTTCGCAACGGTCGCTTGCGCTTTCCATTTTTGCAATAATATCTTTGATTTTGATTATTTCAATAGGATCTTTTTCGTTAGCAAAAAGGTCGGTTAATGCCAATTCGAAAATGGCATCACTCTGATTTTCCACATTATTAATCTCAATAATCATTTTACGCAGCTTTTCTATATTGCGCATATCACGTAACTCTTCAATGGCAGCTTTTACTTTAACTGCGCCCTCGCAGATTAATTCAGCCATTTTTATCACGGCAGATGGCACATTATGTGGTTTATATAATTTAATACGTAAAGCCGCATCCTTAACATGGTCGGCCACATCATCAATGGTGGATGCCAGGTAGTGAATGTCTTCCCTGTCGAACGGTGTAATAAATACCGTATTCAGGTTATTCATAATTTCATGGGTAATCTCATCTCCAATATGCTCAGCATGCTCAATTTCCTTAATGATAGCCTCACGCTTCTCATTATCGGTTTCTTTAACACACTGCAAAAGCATGTTCGAAATGGTTACAATATTGTCGGCAGCCTTGCCAAACAGCGGGTAAAATGTCTTGTCCTTCGGTTGGAAGAATTTAAGTACTTTGTCGATTGACATACGTTCGTAGTTTAAGTTATTGTTAACGGGAGCTAAATTAAATGTTAATAAAATAATTATTTAACACAAAAGTCATTCTTCATATAAACATTACGTTGAATTAACATTGGCTTAATATTGGCCAAACCATTGATAAAGCTACACTTTGGCACTTTCAAAATTAAATAATCTTTATCTGAGCATAAAAGAAACAATGGCTTAATATTAACTTAATATACCTCAGATACCTTCGCCCTCATTAATACAAAGCTATGTTTAAACAAATCACATTCGTATTACTTGCTGCAGTTGGATTAGCCTCTTGCGGTGGTAACAAAACCGAAAACGGGCAAACTGCCGAAATTTCGGGAACAATATCTATCGACGGTTCAAGCACAGTGTTTCCTTTGAGCGAAGCTATGGCTGAAGAATTTGGCCTCAAAAACCCAAAAGCCAGAGTTACAGTGGGCGAATCAGGAACCGGTGGTGGTTTCAAAAAATTTGGTCGCGGTGAAATCGATATTTGCGGCGCTTCACGTCCAATCAAAGACAGCGAAAAAGCAGCTTGCGACTCAGCCGGCATAAAATACCTTGCTTTAGAGGTTGCTTATGATGGTTTAGCAGTTGTTGTTAATAAAGAAAATACCTGGGTAGATAAACTCACGGTTGAAGAGTTAAAAATTATGTGGTCAGCTGCTTCCCAAGGTAAAATTACCTCTTGGAAACAGGTAAGAGCAAGTTTCCCTGATGAACCACTTCATTTATATGGTGCAGGTACTGCAAGCGGAACTTTTGATTATTTCACCGAAGAAATTTGTGGTAAAAAAGGTGACAGCCGTGGTGATTATACTGCTAGCGAAAACGATAACACTTTAGTAACTGGTGTGGCCGGCGATAAAGGTGGTTTAGCTTATTTCGGAATGGCGTATTACGAAAATAATAAAGAGCAATTAAAAATTGTTCCTATCGATAATGGTAACGGAACAGGTGTTATCCCAACTCAGGAAACAGTATTGAATAAAACTTACGATCCCTTATCACGCCCACTGTTTATTTATGTGAGCGAAAAAGCAATGGCTCGTCCTGAAGTGCAGGCATTTGTAACATTTTTCCTTGAAAATGCACCTGCTTTAAGTAAAGAAGTTGGTTATGTGCCATGTGAAGCTGCAGTATATGAACAACAAAAATCATTACTGAAAACAGATATCGAAGGTCAAAAACCTATGAATTAATATTTTATCATGTTCAGGCAATACATTTGTTGCCTGAACAATTTTTTTTATTGTGAAGCGGAAAGAAAAGATAATAGAATTTTTTTTAGCACTTAGCGGTGCTATTACTGTTTTAACTACCATTGGTATTTTATGGGTATTGTTATATGAAACAGTTTTATTTTTTAAAGAGGTTTCATTTGTTGAATTTTTTACCGACACACAATGGACTCCACTTTTTTCGGATAAACATTTTGGTATTCTCCCGCTCATCTGCGGAACAATTCTTACAACATTTATTGCCATAATGGTGGCATTGCCAATTGGTTTAAGTATTGCAGTGTATTTAAATGAATATGCACATCCTAAAATCAGACAAACCATTAAACCGGTTTTAGAAATTTTAGCAGCAATTCCAACTGTAGTGTATGGTTTTTTTGCACTGACTGTCGTTACACCATTTTTACAATACCAAAATCATTGCGCGAAGCAAGTTATGGTTTAGGTGCTACACAATTTCAAACCGCTTTTGGTGTATTAATTCCCGCCGCTTCTTCAGGAATAATTGTTTCAATAATTCTTGCCATTTCAAGGGCATTGGGTGAAACAATGATTGTTGCAGTAGCTGCCGGTTTGGAGCCACGGTTAACATTAGATCCAACCGTTCCAATTGCAACCATTACAACTTATATTGTGCAGGTATCGATGGGTGATGTTCCACAAGGTTCACTCGAATTTAAAACAATATTCAGCGCAGGTATGATGTTGTTCCTGTTTACATTTGTGCTCAACACCATATCAGCAAGAGTGAAAAAGAAATTTTATCATAAATACGAATAACACAACAGCATGAATAATCGCTTAAAAAATAATATTTTCAAATGGTGGGCAATTGCATGCACTGCATTTGGAATTATTATGCTTAGTGTGTTTTTAATTAATATATTAATGGATGGTCTTGGTCGTTTAGACTGGGAGTTTATTAAAAACCTTCCTTCGCGTAAAGCAGAAAATGCGGGTATTTATACTGCCATAATGGGAACTGTATGGATATTGGGATTAACTGCATTAATTGCAATACCTGTTGGTGTAGCTGCGGGAATTTATTTGGAGGAATATGGTAAAAAATCGCGACTGGCAAATATTTTAGAAATTAATATCACCAACCTCGCGGGTATACCTTCTATTATTTATGGTATTTTGGGATTAGAAGTATTTGTTCGTTTATTTGGTTTGGGAAATAGTGTTATAGCAGGAGCGTTAACCCTATCGTTATTAATTCTCCCAATCATAATTGTTGCAACACGTGAAGCAATTAAAGCTGTACCTAAAACAATTCGCGAAGCAAGTTTTGCATTGGGAGCAACAAAATGGCAAACTATTTCACAACAAATATTACCTGCTGCAGGCGGTGGAATTGTAACCGGTGTAATTTTAGCTTTGTCGCGAGCAGTTGGCGAAACAGCTCCGTTAATTGTGGTGGGGGCATTAACTTATGTGCCGTTTGCACCTAAAACACCTATGGACCAATACTCTGTATTGCCTATGCAAATATTTAACTGGATTAGTCGCCCCGAAAAAGAATTTGCAATAAATGCCGCTGCAGCAATTATTGTTTTATTGATGATTACATTTATTATGAACGGTTTTGCTATTTATTTGCGCAACCGTTGGCAGAAAAAGGTTAAGTGGTAACATTATGAATTATAAATTAACAGCAGATAATGTAAATGTGTGGTATGGAAATTTTCATGCCTTGAAAGATATTTCCATGCGCATCCGACAAAATACCGTAACGGCATTTATCGGACCAAGTGGTTGTGGTAAATCTACATTTCTCCGTTTATTAAATCGTATGAACGATTATATCGACGGGTTCACTATGGATGGTCATATTTTAATTGATGAAAAAAATATTTATGCCAAACGTGTTCGTGTAGAAGAGCTGCGGAAAGAAGTGGGCATGGTATTTCAAAAACCAAATCCTTTTCCAAAAACCATTTTTGAGAATGTTGTTTATGGATTAACGATCAGAGGTGTAAAGGATAAAAAAACACTTGAAGAAGCTTGCGAAAGTTCATTGCGCCAGGCTGCTTTATGGGATGAAGTAAAAGATAACCTTAAAAAATCAGCTTTAGCATTAAGTGGCGGCCAACAACAACGTTTATGTATTGCCAGAACACTTGCGGTTAAACCAACTGTAATCTTAATGGATGAACCGGCATCTGCGCTCGACCCTATTTCAACTGCTAAAATTGAAGAGCTCATTGCTGAACTTAAACAACATTATACCATAATTATCGTTACACATAATATGCAACAGGCTGCTCGTATTAGCGACCGGACTGCATTTTTTTATTTGGGGGAATTAATTGAGTTTGATACTACAGTAAATATTTTCACTGCACCAAAAGAAGAAAAAACACAGAGTTATATTACCGGTCGATTCGGTTGATTTTATATCATCATTTAAATAATAAACAATGTCGCAAATAGATAATCCCGTTCACAATTTAAAAGCAGAATTGGAACAAATGTTTCAGTTGGTTTCTACACAATTAACCAAAGCAAAAGAAGCATTAACTAAATTCGATAAAGACCTTGCCCGAGAAGTTATTCAAATTGAAAAACGTGTAAACGGACAAGAATTACAAATTGACCGTATTGCGGAAAATTTTATTGCATTGTATTCTCCGGTGGCAATCGACCTCCGCTTTGTGCTTGCTGTACTTAAAATAAATAATAACCTTGAACGCATTGGCGATATTGCAGAAGGTATTTCCAAATACATCATTGAATCCAGCAGTCCACTTGATCAAAAATTAATGGAAGAAAGTAATGTGATTCCAATGTATGAAGCAGCAGTCCGCATGCTCGAAGAAACAAAAATGGCTTTCGAAAACGAAGATACCTTAATCGCAAGAAAAATTTTTAAAAGCGACGACTATCTTGACCATATTAATATAGAAGCCATCCACAATTTAACAGAAGGTATGAAAAGTGATCCTTCTAAAATTACAGATGCACTATATATCATTTCTATCATCCGCAAACTCGAACGCATCGGCGATCAGTTAAAAAACATCGCAGAAGAAATTATTTTCTACATAGAAGCAAAAGTGCTCAAACACGCGAAATTGAAATAATTATTTATTTCGATTACAGTTTAATGAGTGCGTAAATAATAGCCTTCCGTGCTTGACCCATGTATATTTTATTGGTTACATTTGTATAACTAATACTTGAGTATTTAATTTATAGTAATAATAAAATTTATACTATCTCCGCGAACACCGCATGTATTTCCTCTGCGTTTCTCTGCGGTTTCGGCTGTTTAATTGGTACATCGTTACATTATCAAATTAATTTAATCTTTAGCTTCGCCCATTCATTAAGTGACCAAAACCACTAAGGCTCCAAGGCCTCTAAGAAACGCTAAGTATAATTAACTTACTTTTAAACTCTTTACAATTTTGTTCAATCTTGATTCTCGGTAGCTATCGAGATTGTTCAATTTTGTTTCAATTTTGTTCAATAAAAAAAATCGACTCAACTTGCGCAATCATAAATCCCTCCATTCAATTTTGCTTCAATTCTATTTAATTTTGCTCAATCCATAAATCAAAATCCTCGAGCGGCTTTTGCTACTTTGCAGTCACAGCTGTTTATTTAGTACACTAATCAACACATTACCCGGCTGTTTAATCAGCACATTATCTCCCTCAGCCGCTATTTTCCCTAAAATTCCCTTAAAGCAGTCCTAAAAATATTAATCAAAATTAAATCCAACTTCCCAACCACCTCGTAAATAGTTGCAAATAAATTATTCAACTATTAAAATGTATAAAATGAAAAAAGTATCACAATTTTTAGCAGTAGTAGCATTGGCTTTTGTTTCAAATATCACCATTGCTCAAACAGTAACAGTAGGTGGAGAAGCAATGTATCCTAAAAAAGATATTATTGACAACGCAGTAAAATCAAAAGACCACACCACATTAGTAGCAGCAGTTCAGGCAGCAGGTTTGGTAGAAACATTAAAATCTGCAGGTCCTTTCACCGTATTCGCTCCGGTAAACGATGCGTTTGAAAACTTACCGGAAGGAACAGTTACCACTTTGTTAAAACCTGAAAACAAAAGCATGTTAACATCAGTTTTAACTTACCACGTTGTTGCAGGTAAACTCGACTTTAATGCAATTGCGAAATTAATTAAAGAAGGAAACGGCATGGCAACATTAACAACCGTAAGTGGTGGAAAATTATATGCTATGATGAATGGCGAACATAATATCCAGTTAAAAGACGAAAACGGCAACCTCATCAATATTACAACATACGATGTATATCAAAGTAACGGTGTAATCCACGTAATCGACCGTGTAGCTTTACCTAAATAAGTATTTACGATTTTTTTACAGAAGAGCGGGCTTGACCGCTCTTTTTGTGTACATAAGGATTTCGGTCAATCCCATCACTTAAATTAATTAAAAACCTCGTTTTAACAACGGTACATTGACTTAAGTCATAAACACCTTAAGTGAAATGATTAACTTTGCGTTTCGGTTATGAAGCGCGCCCTTACCATAGTCATTACCTTTTGCTACCTGTCAGGTGTTTTTGCGCCATTTTATACCTACGCAGGATACTTTATTAATAAAGATTTCATCGCTGAAAATTTTTGTGTTAATAAGGCTAAACCTGAAATGGATTGCGAAGGAAAATGTTACCTCGTTAAACAATTAGCAGAGCAAACCGGTAAATCTGCAGAAGCCGAAGCGCCAACACAAACTACTCAAAAAGCATATACACCACATTTTGTAACAGCAACATCAAATACAAATTATTTTATTGTTGCAATTACTTTACAAAATAATACTGTTCATTTTCCAACGGCACAAAATGCTGATGCACAGGTCTATTCTCCTCCGGAATTTATAGCGTAATTCTTTCTGCATGTAACCCCACACATGTTAAATTTTATTTATTTACGCTTAAATTTTAAAAAATGAAAAATGTTTTTGTTTTGGCAACTGCCATTATATTTACCCTTACAATCCAGTCTTGTAAAGATGATACCGTTGAACCTGTAGTTTATGAAGTTACGTTTACTATTCTTGAACCTGAAGATGGTGCCGTGTTTACATCCGGCGATGAATTACACATGGAAGTAGATTTTGAAGGAACTAAACCCTTAGGTAATGTTGAAATGTTTGCTATAAATCATTTAACCGATGATACATTGGCATACTTTACCGCAGCAACTTCTGAAACCTTTTTTATGATGCATGAGCATGTAGACTTATCTGTAACCGAAATTACCGAATGTCATTTTATTGTTTCAGCATGGGAAACAAATTATGCTGACCGTAAAACAGAAGAGATTGATTTTACAATTAATCCTTAAGTATGAAAAAAATAATTGTAGTAATAATCTTACTTATTGTAAATATTACAATAAGTAAGATTTATGCATGCGATCAATGTGGTTGTTCCATAGCCGGCTCTTACAATAATATTACCGGTTATGCGCATAATAATTATTTTATGCTTAAATCTTCCTATTATCAATTTAGTAACGTAACAGCAGATAATCCATCACAAAGCACTATGTTTGAATTAGGTTTTTTTGCGGGATATAATATTACTGATCGTTTGCACCTGCTTGCGTTTATTCCCTATAAATCAAATGTATTCAGCACTTCGTCCGAACCACTTCCTTTTAAAACTAACGGATTGGGTGATGCAACATTATTGTCAAATTTCACATTGTTTACCAATAAAAATGATGTCATGGCAAAATTCACACATGCCTTATCCATAAAAGCGGGAATCGAATTACCTACCGGAAATTTTATTGATGATTACAGAGTTTTAAAAGTTCCTGCAATGGTTTCAACCGGCTCCGGTTCTGTCGATTGGCATACCGGTTTGCGTTATATTTATAAACGAAAAAACACAACGTTAATTGGCGATTATGCATATAAATTAAATACGATAAATAAATCCGAATATCAATTTGGCAACCAACAATCATTTTCGCTCATTGCTGCACAACGTTTTATGCACGCAAATAATGTTTTTACACCTTATGTTGGGTTTACTGCAGAACAAGATGGCATCGATAATTATCACAAACTTGAGCAACACGGTACCGATGGTGAAACAGTAATTTTAAATTCCGGTTTTGAGTTTGGATTCAAAAATTATATCGCCGGTATTACAGCCGATATTCCAATTTATTCAACACTCGAGGCAGGCACAAAATCCAGTCCGCGTTTATCGCTGCGTTTTGCCTATATGCTTAAAAATTAATTCCAATTATTTTATTAAAAAAACCCTGAGTAGATGCAGGGTTTTTTTTATGCCATTTAATTAGTTGAATTTATCACCTGTATTTTTTGGAGCAGCAACATTCCCGTTCTTTGTTACATCCTTACCGGCTATCCATTCCGGCCGTGGATGAATCGTTAGCAACTAATAAACCATAATAAAATAATTCAATCTTCAATCAACAAATCCCCAAATCCTGCCACGGGCCTCCATTGCTATCCGGGCTAGAATGTACTTATTCGTTTTAAAGAACTTTAATTAATTCAACATTAATCATTTAATTCCTTATTAATTTCCTCCTGCAGTGCTTGTACTTTTGCTTCTACTTCGTGATAATACTGTATAATAAATGCGCGATTGCCACGCATTCTCCGTAAATCCGTTAGCAGCAGATTTTTTTCCGTTTCCGAAAGCGTAACAGGGTATTTAATATTTTTTAAATTACCTAACGAATCTAAAATGTAGTAAGGTGCTAACTTTGTATTAAAATCTTTGTAATAATTTTCCTGAAACTGTAACTCGTCATATTCTTCTTCAAGTTTTCGAATGGTATTATAATTACCTTCATACAAAGAAATAATTTTAGGTCGAAGTGAGTCATTTTCAATAATTTCCAACCCTTTCGATTTTAATGTTTCATAACCTGAATTATTTTGCACAGAAACGAAATCACGAAATAAATTAAAATAATGAAACCATAGTGTATCATTATTTATCTGTTCGTTTAACACAATTGCTCTGAAATGATCAACTGCACGAATACCATTTTCATGTCCTTTAATATTTATTTGAATATCCGCAAGATCCTGCTTTAATCCATTATTTATTTCCTGTAATATGCTGATTTCAGTAATGTGATCTTTTCGGTTATCATTCCAGTTATCCAACGCAAACGCTGCAAATACCCCAATAAAAATCGATAAAAATTCAAAAAAGAATTTATTTAAACGCTCTGATTTTGCTTTGACTGACATGTTTATATTCGGGTTTTTAAAGGGGTAAAGTTATAAAAATATAATGTGCTGTCTTCAGTCGGCATAGCTGCGAAAATTTTCAATTTTAATTCCAACCCCTTTGAGCTTACCTGTCGGATGGGCATGGGTTTCATATTTTTAACAAGATGAATAGACATACCACAAAACCTCATTAGGTTTATCTTCCGGATGGTGGTTTCAATTTTAACGCGAAATCACTTTTTTTTTCCGTTATAAAAAAATCTAATTTTTGCCAATGGGTCAAAGACCGGATTCTGCTGCGCTGTCGGAGACCGCGCAGAGCTTTTAATTTTAAGCTAAAATAAAAAAGGCTTCCAACTGGAAGCCTTTTTTATTAAGTTGATTATCGTTTTTATTTAGCAAATGAGATTGCTCTTTTTTCGCGGATAACGGTCACTTTAATGTGGCCGGGATATTGCATTTCATCCTGAATTTTTTGTGCAATGCTGAACGATAATTCTTCAGCAACTTTATCACTTACTTTTTCAGCTTCTACAATTACACGTAACTCACGACCGGCTTGAATGGCATATGCTTTTTCAACACCATCGTTTGCCAACGCAAGATTTTCCATTTCTTTAATACGCTTCAGATAGCTTTCCAAAATTTCACGACGTGCGCCCGGACGAGCACCGCTTATCGCATCACATGCCTGCACAATCGGTGCAATAACATATTGCATTTCTATCTCATCATGGTGAGCACCTACAGCATTTACAATGGCTGCATGTTCACCGTATTTTTCACATAATTTCGCTCCAAGCAACGCGTGACTTAATTCTGATTCCTCCTCAGGTACTTTACCAATATCGTGGAGTAAACCGGCGCGTTTTGCAAGCTTCGGATTTAATCCTAACTCAGCCGCCATAACAGCACATAAATTGGCAACCTCGCGACTGTGCTGCAATAAATTTTGACCATATGAGGAACGGAAACGCATACGTCCCACCATGCGAATTAATTCCGGATGTACACCTGTTACACCAAGTTCAATTACAGTACGCTCACCAATCTCGTTGATGTGCTCCTCCATTTGTTTTTTGGTTTTGGCTACCACCTCCTCAATACGTGCCGGGTGAATACGTCCATCTGCCACCAAACGTTGTAAACTTAAACGGGCAACCTCACGGCGAACCGGATCGAAACCGCTTATTATAATTGTTTCAGGTGTATCATCAACAATAAATTCAACACCCGTTGCAGCTTCTAATGCACGAATATTACGACCCTCACGTCCAATAATCTGACCTTTTTGATCATCACTGTCGAGGTTAAATACCGAAACAGAATTTTCAATTGCCTGCTCAGCTGCCGTACGTTGTATCGTTTGTAAAATAATTTTTTTGGCCTCCTTGTTTGCTTTGAGTTTAGCCTCTTCAACTATTTCTTTTATATGCGACATCGCCTTGTTGCGGGCTTCGTCTTTTAATGCTTCCATTAACTCGGTGCGCGCCTGGTCGGCAGTTAATTTGGCTACATCTTCTAATTTGCTGATATGTGTTTCGTAAGCTTTATCTAACTCACCTTTTTTAAGATTCACAACTTCAAGTTGTTTGGCGAGATTGTCTTTAAGCGTATTAAGTTCCGCCTCTTTTTTACTGTATTGTTGCTGTTGCTGGCCAAGCTGGGATTCTTTTTGTTTCATCCGCATTTCCTGCTCTTCCAGTTTCAGCACTTTTTGCTGTCTTTCTTTTTCTACCTCTGCCTTTTGCTGAATCATCTGGTCTTTAATTTCCAGCGATTTTTCTTTTTTGTAAGCATCAGCATCGTTTTTGCTTTTCTGAATAATAAGTTCAGCTTCTTTTTTAGCTGCAGAAATTGTTTCTTCGGCTTCACGGTCCGCGAAAATTTTCTGATTTTTCGTTTGCCCGAAAATGAGCCGCCCTAAGAGAATACCTACAACCAGGGCTGCTGCGCCAATGATTGCATACATCAAAATGTCGTTCATATATATATTTTTATGATGAAGGACCTTTACTGACCACTAAACCGAGGAATTATACCGCTTGGGAAGAAAATTTATGGATGCAGAACCTTCGTTATTTGCTGATTGAGCTGCTCTAACTCGGCCGATAAATCGGTTTCCAATATTACCGGTGCCGGTTTTTTATGCTCTTCCCCCAGTTGTTCCACCATCATGGTGAGCGCTGTCATTGCCAGGTAATCCTGTTTGTCGCTACCTGCATGCTGCATCTGGAGGTCTTTTATTTTTTCAGCTATTAATCTGGCTGCTTTTCTCACAATTTCTTCTTCCTCAGGCTTTACCTTAAGCCTGTAGGGCCTGTCGCAAATCGTAACATGAATATTTAACAATTTGCTTTCTTCAGTATCCATTGGTTTTTATGGTATTCAGTTTGTCCAATTGGGACTAAAGTTAAGTAAAGATTACGAAAAAGCTAATTGAGGTAAGATTACTTTTGACTCAGTCGTTGAGCATTGCAATGCAATTGTCCACTTCTTTAATCAGTTCGTTGATGCGCTTTTTAACTTCAGCCTTGTCCTCCGGCTGATTGTCGCCACTACCCGCAGCTACTATGGTTTGGGCTGTTTTAACTATTTCAAACTGCTTTTCCAGCTCTTCAATTTTTTTGTTTTTATCGGCCAAACCCCTGCGTTGGGCATCCACCTGCTGTTTCAGGATGTCGTTTTCGCTTATAACAGCCTGATGGCTCCTCAGCAAACGGTCCAAATTGGAGCGCAAAACCTGCAGTTGTTCTTGTGTAGCGTTCATTGTTAGGCTAAAAGTAAGTATTTTTTTATTTCCTGATTACAGCACCAAGCTCTGTTTCACATCGTTGCATCAGTTTTTTCATAACACCGTCCACATCTGCATCAGTTAAAGTGCGCTCATCAGTGCTGAAGGTCAAACCAATGGCATAACTTTTTTTACCGGCCAGTTTTTCGCCTTCATAAACATCAAACAAAATAACATCCTTCAAATAAGGTTTGCCTTCTTTTTTTGCAATTGCTTCTATACGGTTATAAGTAATCTGTTTGTCAATCACCAAAGCAAGGTCGCGACGAACCTCCGGAAATTTTGAAATTTCTTTAAAGGTTGTTTTGCGGGCAGACATATTTTCCAACAAAATTTTCCAGTCTATCTCTGCAAAAAATACCGGCTGCTTAATATCAAATACCGATAAAATATTTTTGCGAATACTACCGCAAATGCCAACAACCAGATTACCCGATTTAATTAAATTCCCTGATTCAAAAATGGGTGCTAAATAATGTGTATTACTATCATCCAACAACTGCCATTCTGTTTTGCTCGACATTTTATTCAGCAAACGGTCAACTGATTCTTTAATATCATAAAAATCTGTTTTCCGGTTTGCTATTCGCCAACTTTCAGCATATTTATTACCGGTGATAAATAAACCAATTTTTTCCGATTCAGAATAATTATCTGCATTTTTAGCATACACTCTTCCAAATTCAAATAATTTTAAATCAGTTTGTTTGTGATTGCTGTTGTATCCAATTACTTCTAAACCGGTAAATGCCATACTAATGCGCATGCTGTCCAGTTCGGCATTTAATGAATTCAATAAATTCACCTGCTTTTCTGCCATCTCCGGTAAAAATTGTTGTGCATACTTTGAACGTGAAATAGCATTCGTAAATATTTCATAAAAACCATTACTCACTAAATAATTAATGGTTTCCAGTTTTACTTTTTCGTTGTCGGGTTTCGGACTTACCAAATACGGCGTGCGAATTGTTGATGGCACCGTAATATTATTAAAACCATGCATCCGCAAAATTTCTTCTATAATATCAATTTCACGTAATACATCATTTTTATAAGCAGGTACTTTTAATTGTAACGTATCATTGGTTTCCGATACTATCTCAATATGTAAGGCGGTTAATATGTTTTTAATTGTTGCAACCGGTAATTGTAAGGTACTTATTTTTTCTAACCTGCTCAATCGCAGTGTAATGTCAGTTAATATTGTTTTGTTTGGGTAGATATCAATAATGTCGCCAACAATTTCCCCGCCGCATAATGTTTCAATTAATGTCATAGCATGTTGCAGCGCAGTTGTAGTAATTTCAATATCAGTACCTTTTGCAAAACGGGCAGAAGCATCAGTTTTTAATCCGTGTGCCGATTCAGTTCTTCTGATATACGAAGGATTAAAATAAGCGCTTTCTAAAAAAATATGTGTTGTTGTTTCGGTTACTCCGGAATTTAATCCGCCATAAACACCTGCAATACACAAACCTCCTTTATTATCACAAATCATTAAATCTGTGGATAATAATTTGCGTTCTTTTCCATCGAGTGTAACAAATGGTGTATTATTTTCCAATGTTTTTACCACAATGTTGTTGCCTGAAATTTTATCCGCATCAAATGCATGTAATGGTTGTCCGTAATAATGCAAAATATAATTCGTGATATCCACTACATTATTTATTGGACGCATGCCGATTGCCATTAATTTATGCTGCAGCCATGCAGGTGAGGTGCCTACTTTTACATTTTTTATTTGAATACCTGAATATCGCGGACAAGCATTGGTATCTTCAACTGAAACTTTTATTTCAGGTGCTGCGGAATTAATGGTAATATTTTTTTTGTGGGCAGATGTTAATTCCGGGTTGCTGATATTTCTTGATATTAAAGCAGCACGTAATTCTCTGGCAGTACCTAAATGTGAATTTGCATCTGCATGATTGGCAGTTAATCCTATTTCGATAATGGTATCTGTATAAATATCAAACAGCGATTTTACCGGAATACCAACTGCTGTATTTTCAGGTAACAATAATAAACCGTCATGGCCTTCACCTAAACCAATTTCATCTTCGGCACATAACATACCATTACTTTCAACACCTCGAATTTTTGCTTTTTTAATGGTGAACGGTTCACCTTTTACAGGATGAACTGTTGTGCCCGCAGTAGCAACAATTACTTTTTGTCCGGCTGCAACATTCGGAGCTCCACAAACAATATTTAGCAACTCTCCACTGCCAATATTTACTTGTGTAACTTTTAATTTATCTGCATCAGGATGTTTTTCGCATGAAATTACTTCACCAACTATTAAGCCTTCCATACCACCCTCAACATTTGAATAGGGATAAACCCCCTCAACCTCCAACCCGATATCGGTTAATAAAATTGCAGCTTCATCTGCCGTCATATTCAACGGTAGTAACTCATTCAGCCAGTTCCATGAAATTTTCATAAGACAAAAATAGACCAATTTAATCAATAGCCCCAAAAAATGGAGGCATAACTAATTCTGAATTCAAACTTAGTATGCTAATAAAAAAATCAAACCTGATATAATATGAAACCTGGTATAGTCCCCTCAAGCCCACTTCTTCGCAAAATAGGGTATTTCCTCGTGGGAAACACTGTCTTTTTGTTGCCAATAAGCCATGGTTACTACTTTACCATCTTTCGTTTTTAGCAATCGGCCAAAAACAGCATTAATTGCATTAAAAGTTGAATCGGTAACACCCACAGTCCATGAAGTTGGCGGAGGCGCTACTTCACCCTCTGCTAAAGCAGGCGCTCCTTTTGCAGGTGGAGTTGGAACCACCACAACAGTAAATCCATTATGGGTTAACAGCGCTTTAAGAAAATCAACACGTTGCTGAGCGACATTTTTTTCTACAATTGCACATTTAATGCCATCCAGATCGTCGAAAGTATGATTTTGATTAATAGCCATTTATTGTAATTTATAAATGAATGAGGGAATAAATATATTCATAACAACCGCCAATTAAACCGGTCAATAAAACGCCAACAATACAAATAATAAATGCCAGCCCTGCCTGAAAACCGGTGCTTAATTTTTGAATCGGATTTTCATTGCTATCCATAAACATGGCTTTTACTACTTTTAAATAATAATACAATGAAATAATCATATTTAAAGCTGCAATTACAATTAGTGGTGTATTGTTTTGTCCTGCACCACTCATCAGCAAAAAGAATTTTCCGAAAAATCCTGCAGTAGGCGGAATTCCTGCCAGTGAAAATAAACTCAAGGCCAATACCCAAGCTAACAGCGGATTGGTTTTATAAAATCCTTTATAGTCGCTTATACTTTCTTTCCCCGTTTTTGCACTTACCAGCGATATTACGCCAAATGCACCCAGGTTGGAAAATAAATAAATCACGATAAAAAATACTGAAGCCGCTGCGCCTTCTGCCGAATTGCCTGAAATGCCAATTAAAATAAATCCCACCTGTGCAATTGAAGAAAATGCAAGGAATCGTTTTAAATTGGTTTGTCGAATGGCAAATAAATTACCGGTTATCATGGTAAGTACACTTATCAGGAAAATAAAATTATACCATGAAATAAAAATATTTTCAAAAGCGGTAAACAATACAGAAAAGAAAACAAAAATAATTGCACCTTTCGAAACAACACTTAAATAAGCAGTAACTGCAACCGGTGCACCTTCATAAACATCTGCTGTCCATAAATGAAATGGCACAGCACTCATTTTAAATGCAAAACCTGCAAACAACATCACAAATCCTAAAATGAGCAGTGGCTGACTATTCATGGTTATTGATATCTGTTCAAAGCTTAAAGTGCCTAAAGCGCCATAGAGCAATGAAATGCCAAACAACAATATACCGGATGAAAATGCCGATGAAATAATAAATTTCATTGCAGCTTCTCCTGATTTACGTTTTAATAAATCGAAATTAGCTAATGCGGCAAGTGGTATCGTTGATAATTCAAGCCCAAGGTAAAACATGAATAAATTTTGAGCTGAAATCATAAAAAACATACCGGAAAGTGATGCCAGTAAAATGATATAAAATTCAGGAACATGTTTATGTGTGCTCAGCCACTCCCTTGATTGTAATGAAATAATTAAAATGGCAAGATTTAATATGTTTTTTTCGAGATGCATCAGCGGTGTGCTTAAAAACATATCGCCAAAAGCACTTCCGGTTGTATTAAAGAAAAATCCAACAATAAAATTTACGCCCAGCAATATATTTACCAGATTGAGTAAATTGCCTGTGCTCATCTTATTTTTTCCCAGCTTAAGGAGCAATAAAATGAACAGGATGATGGTTACCATCAGCTCAAATTTCATTAGCATTAATATATCGCCGTTCATAATATCTACTTTAAAACAAAATTGTTGTTTTGTTTATCTGTTTACTTATTTATTTGACACAATATGCTGCATCATTACTTCAGTTCCGGGATAAATAATATCGGTAACTAAAAATGGTGCAATTCCCATTATTAATATTGCTGCCATTAATACAAATGCAGCCAAACGTTCATTCCATCTTGCGTCGGTTAATGTTAGGTGTTCATTATTTACAATGGGCCCCAGCATTGTTTTACCTGACGCTCTTAATATATATACTGCGGTTACAACAATACTTGCACAGGCAAGAATAGTTGCAAAACGATACATGGTTGTCGGATTTTGCCAGCTTCCCATAAATACAGTCATCTCAGCAACAAAACCACTTAAACCCGGTAAACCCAGTGAACATAAACCCGCTAAAATAAATACCGTAGCTATAAATGGCATTACTTTTAATAATCCGCCAATTTCTTTTACCATGCGTGTATGTGTTCTGTCGTAAACCATACCGATTGCAGCAAAGAAAAGGGCTGTCATTAATCCGTGTGATACCATTTGTAATACCGCCCCATTAATTGCAGTTTCATTTAACATGCCAATTCCAAGTAATACAAAACCGCAGTGTGATACTGAGGAATAGGCATTAATATATTTTAAATCGGTTTGCATTAATGTTGCAAATGCGCCATAAATAATTGCGATAGTTGAAAGTGTAATAATCACCGGCTGGTAATAGGCTGCTGCTTCAGGCATTAAATAAACTGCAGCACGTAAACATCCGTAACCACCTAATTTCATTGAAATACCTGCTAAAAACATTGACGCTGCAGTAGGAGCGGAGCTGTGTCCGTCGGGTACCCATGTATGAAAAGGAAATAATGCAGTAAAAATACCGAACCCTACAAAAAGGAATGGAAAAAATATCCGCTGTGTAGATTCATCTATGTATGACTGTGAATTTGTAATTAAATCTAAACTGTGACTGCCTGAAAAATAAACGCCAATCATACCAACAAAAACCAATGCACTGCCACCCATTAACATTAATGCTAATTTCATTGCAGAATATTCTTTTTTGCCACTGCCCCAAATACCAATCAGTAAAAATTTAGGAATTACCGCAACTTCTAAGAAGAAGAAGAGTGTAAATAAGTCAAGCGCAATAAAATATCCATAAGCACCGGCACTCAGCAAGGTTAGAAGCAGGAAAAATTCTTTGTTCATTTTTTCCATTTTCCATGATACCAATACTCCTGCCAGTACAACAAAAGCAGTAAGTAATATCATAGCCACAGAAATTCCATCTACCCCAATATGATAGTTAATATTTAACGAAGGGAACCAGTTATATACAGCCTGAAAAATAAATTGTTCGTTATTTCCCGAATTCCGCTCTTGCGTAAAAAGAAACAGCAACGTAAAACTCAGCACCAACTGTATCAGGGCTCCGGCAAATGCTACAAAACGCACTTGTTTCAGTCCCTTTGCGAACACGATACCTAAAGCGGTAACTGCGGGTATTACTATGAGTAAATTTAAATTCATATTACTTCATCTTAAAATTATAATTAACCGGTTCTTTTACGGTTAATTACATCCATAAATAAATACCTAACATGCTTAAACCAATAACACCTGCAATAAAATATAATGCATATTCCTGCACTTTACCCGATTGAAGGTCTTTCATGGAAGCTGAAAAGGTAATTGTTGTATTGCCAATGGCATTCATCAACCCGTCGACAATATTTCTATCGATCCAGGCTGCCGGTTTGCCAATTAAATTAAAAATAATTTTTTTGGTGACGAAGGTGTAAACTTCATCAATATAAAACCTGTGATAAGCACTGCGGTATAATCCGCCTGCACTTTTTGCAAATGCTGCTGCTCTTCCGTTTGTTGTTTTATAAAATATGGTTGCTATAATAATTCCCGTAACACCAATCAATACCGGTGCTATAGAAAATAATATTTCAAAATGTGATTCCTGTGGTGTATTTGTTGGGGAGATATAATGCGCAAACGGAATAAACCCTGCCACTGCCGATAACGCACCGAGTATGAGCAGCGGAATTTTCATAGTCAATGGTCCTTCGCCATGAAAATCGTGTAAATGTGTTTCACTTTTATTCCAAAATATTGAATAGTATAAACGAAACATATAGAATGCTGTGATGCCTGATGTAATTAAAGCAACAAAATATATTCCAGGATGTGTTTCGTAAGCGGCATGTAAAATACCTTCTTTACTAAAAAATCCTGCAAATGGAGGAATACCTGCAATTGCGAGACAAGCTATTAAAAAGGTGATATGAGTAATTGGGAGATATTTTTTTAACCCGCCCATATCTTTCATTTCGTTGCTGTGCACAGCATGTATTACAGAACCGGCGCCAAGAAATAATAATGATTTGAAAAAGGCATGAGTAAATAAATGAAACATACTGGAAGTATATCCTGCACCATGTTCATAATCGCTAACACCTAAGGCAAACATCATATAACCTATCTGACTCATGGTTGAATAAGCCAGCACACGTTTTATATCTGTTTGTGTGCATGCAATAACAGCCGCAAACAACGCAGAAAAAATGCCCACATAGGCAACAATTTCCAAAGCACCCGAATCGGTTACAGAAAATACCGGAAATAAACGTGCTACTAAAAATACGCCTGCAACAACCATTGTAGCAGCGTGAATTAATGCAGAAACAGGTGTTGGACCTTCCATGGCATCCGGTAACCAGATATGTAAAGGAAACATGGCCGATTTACCTGCTCCACCTATAAATATTAATGTAAGTGCCCAGGTTAATACACTAAAACCAAGAAAAGTAGCAGCGTAATTTTCCTGGAATGCTGAGGATGTTAATGTTGCAATTATCGAATTAAAATCAAACGAATCGGCAGTAACACCCATAATTAAAATGCCAATCAGAAAAAATAAATCGGCAAAACGGGTAACGATAAATGCTTTTTTACTTGCTGCAACTGCTGATGGTTTATCGTAATAATATCCAATCAATAAAAATGATGATACCCCAACCAATTCCCAAAACATGTATATCTGGAATAAATTGCCTGACAACACTAAACCAAGCATGCTGAAAGTAAATAATTGTAAATGCGAATAATAAGTAGCAAATCGTTTTTCACCGTGCATATAGCCCAAACTGAACAGATGCACCATGAGTGAAATAAATGTAACTACTACAAGCATCATTACTGAAATAGGATCCAGCATAATGCCCATATCAATTGATAAGGTTGAAGTAAACTGTAACCAGGTAAATTTAATTGGTTCAAGTGTTGGATAGATGCCGTTAATTACACCGTCAGTAATAAAATACTGATAAGCAGTTGTTAAAGAAAGAACTGCTGCAATACCAATGAACAATACGCCTATTAATCCGGAAATTTTTTCGGGTAATCTTTTTCCGAATAATCCCAGCAGTAAAAATCCTGCAAATGGCAAAATCGGAATTAATGCTATATAGTTGTAGCTGTTCATGATAATCAATATTTCATTTCTTCGTTATCTTCCACATCTATGGAACGGTGATTTCTGTATATATTAATAATTATGGCAATGGCAACAGCAGCTTCTGCCGCAGCAATGGCAATAATAAATATGGTAAAAAATAAACCGTCGAGATTTTCGGGATATAAATATTTGTTAAACGCAACAAAGTTGATATTAACACTATTCAGAATTAATTCTATTGCCATTAACATGGTTATCATGTTTCGGCGTGTAAGTAACCCGTAAACACCAATAAAAAATAAGGCAGTGCTTAAAAATAGAATTTGTGTTATGGTAATATGATTCATGATTCTTCGGCATTTGATTTTAAGGCGATTACAATTGCACCAATCATGGCCGCCAGTAAAAGAATACTAATTACTTCAAACGGTAATGCAAATCCCGCATCCTGATAATCCAACATTTGAGTTCCGATATTTTGAACGGAATCATCCATTGTATCTGCCGCGTTATCCGGAAAAGTATGCTGACAAATTAATAATCCCGTAAGTCCGGCTCCGCACAAAACAGCAATCAAGGAAAATATGCGTCGCTGCATAGTAGGTTTTGCCATTTCTGTTCCCGATTGCTGAGTGAGGAATATGGAGAAAATAATCAACACCACAATACCACCAACATATACGATAATTTGAACGGCAGCCACAAATTCTACCTGCATCCAAAAATATAATCCGGCAACACCAATAAGTGTAAATAATAAAAAGATTGCTGCCCTGAATATTTTAGTGGTGCTCATGGCCAGTATTCCGTTACCCAGAATAAAAGCTGCTAAAATGTAAAATATAATATCGTAAGCGTTCAAAATCGTGACTTAATTTATTTTAAGTAATATTTTTAATCTGTTTTTAATTATTCAACATCATCCCGCACTTTACTACCCGGTTTGTTCAGCACCTTTGTTAAATCGGCTCTGTTAAATACACTATGTTCAAAGTTTTGACCCATTTTAATTGCTCCCGTAGGGCAGGCTTCAATACATAAGTTGCAAAGTGTACATAATTCAAGGTGGTAAACAAATTTATCTATTGCTTTTTTCTTTTTGCCTTCTGGGGTAATATCAAATTTGGTAACAATTTTAATGGTAGCGTTCGGACAAGCCAGTTCGCAGGCAGTACAACCGGTGCAGGCATGTTCATTATTTTCATCGTGGAGCATTGTCACCTCACCCTTAAATCGTTCCGCCATTACCGGAATTTCTGTAGGGTATTGCTGGGTGATAATTTCCTTGTGATGTGTGAAATAATATCCTGTTCTACGCATTCCCGTAAGCAAGGATTTTACACCACTGAAAACTTCTTTTATATAATTTGTAATAAACATATTTTTCTTTCTTTGAACAGCTGAATATTTATTTAATATCCTGCCACAAACTTTTTCTTTTTAAAAATACCAACCCTGAATGGCAATTAATGTTGCCAATAATAAATTGAACATCGATATCGGCAATAAATATTTCCATTCCAGATTCAACAACTGGTCAATTCGCAAACGCGGAAAAGTCCAGCGAAACCACATTATAACAAATATGAGGAAAAATGTTTTCCCGATAAACCACAACGATGACGGAATCCAGTCCATAATCCTGTTAAAAGCTTCCCAGTTACCGATATGGAATGGCATCCATCCACCCAAAAACAACGTTGCACCAATTGCACACACAATAAAAATATTTACATATTCTGCCAAAAAGAATAAAGCAAATTTCATCCCTGAATATTCCGTGTGAAATCCTGCTGTTAATTCCGATTCTGCTTCAGCTAAATCGAAAGGTGCACGGTTGGTTTCTGCAGTAACCGCAATGATAAAAATGACAAATGCAATTAATACCGGAATATGGCCTCTAAAAATCCACCAGCCTGTTTGTTGCGATTCAATAATTTTTGAAATGGATAAATCACCTGTAAAAATTACGATTACCAAAATGGATAATCCTGCACTCAATTCATAACTAACAATTTGAGCACCACTACGCATGGCACCTAATAATGAATATTTATTATTACTCGCCCATCCAGCCATTAAAATTCCGATAACGCCAATGGATGAAACAGCACTCACATATAGTACACCGATATTAATATCCCAAATCTGGAAATTTTTTGCAAAGGCAATCGGCGCCAGTATCAGCATCGCCGCAATCATTACAACAAATGGAGCGAGGTTAAATAAAAATTTATCAGCACCGGTAGGTGTTAGTCCTTCTTTAACCAATAATTTTAAAGTATCGGCAACAGTTTGAAACATCCCCTTCGGTCCAACTCGATTCGGCCCCAAACGCACCTGCATATAAGCCGAAACTTTTCGTTCCATCATAATGAGCACCAATCCCAAAACGGCAAACAAGCCAATACATAAAACCCCAACTATTAAAAATTCAATAGTCAATGCTAACCCCGAATTTAAATTTTCATTCAACCAGGTGTCAACACTATTTGCTATATATTCAAAACTTATCAAAACGAATGCTATTTTATTTTTCTATACTATTATAATCCTCAACCAAATCAACAAATTTTATTCAATAAACAAATCGGTTACAACTTTACAATCAAAAAACCATCTTTCCCTCTTTGCTCTGAATCCAAATTTTGTTCAATTCCCAAATTTTCCTCAATCAAAAAATCCTTCCTCCCTTCTCTTCTCTAAATCCCAATTTTGTTCAATTCCACAATTTTGCTCTATCCAAAAATCCCTTCCCCTCTATTCAATCCAAAATTCCGTCCTTCCTTCCGTCCTCTAAATCCCAATTTTGATCAATCAACAAATTTTGCTCAATCCAAAAATCCCTCCCCCTCTGTTCAATCCAAAAATCCTTCCTTCCTTCCGTCCTCTAAATCCCAATTTTGATCAATCAACAAATTTTGCTCAATTAAAAAATTTTTCCCTCTGTTCAATCCCCAAATTTTGTTCAATCAACAAATTCTGCTCAATCAAAAAATCCCTCCCCTCACCTATCAATATCCGGAATCACCAAATCCAAAGTCGCCATAATAGCAACCATATCTCCAATTTTTTGACCTCTTGCCATATGATTAAGTGCACTCAAATTTGAAAATCCCGGCGAACGAAACTTGATACGGTATGGTGTTAATCCACCTTCACTTACTATATACACGCCCAACTCACCACGGGCAGTTTCAACGCGCGAATAAAATTCTCCTTTTGGTAATTTAATTACTGCTTTTGTTTTAGCCTGAAAATCACCTTCAGGAATATTGTCAATTAATTGTTCAATAATGCTGATGGACTGACGCATTTCTTCCATGCGTACCAAATATCTTCCATAACTGTCGCAGCTGGTTTGAATGCTTTCAGTAAAATTTACCTTGTCATAAATTGAATAAGGATGAATTTTCCTGATATCGCAACTAACCCCACTCGCTCTGGCAGTTGGTCCTGAACAACCGTATGAGATAGCATCTTCTTTAGTTATCAGGCCAATGTTCTTCATTCTGTTTTGAAAGATGATATTGCCCGTAACCATTTCATCGTATTCAGGCAGTTTTGTTTTGAAGAATTTTAAAAACTCCTTCGTTTTGCGCTGAAAATCAGGATGTATATCTGCCATTACACCACCCGGAACATTATAATTCATGGTTAACCTTGCGCCACAGGTTTCTTCCATTATTTCATTAATCATTTCACGTTCGCGAAAAGCATGAAAAAATGGTGTCAAAGCTCCTACATCCATAGCCGCTGCTCCCCACCAAAGTTGGTGTGAGGCCAAACGTGTTAACTCATCCATAATTACGCGGATATATTGAGCACGTTCCGGTATTTCAATTTGTAAACCCTTTTCAACTGTTAATGCGCAAGCATGGTTATTTATGTGAGATGATAAATAATCCATACGGGAAGTAACATATATAAACTGCCTGTAACTCAGGCTCTCACACATTTTTTCGATGGAGCGATGGATATACCCCAGATTAGGGTCTATATTTTTAATTGTTTCCCCATTCAAAGTAATAATCAAATGGAGGACACCATGCGTGGATGGATGTTGTGGTCCGACATTGATTATCAGATCACCGGTATCATTTACTGCAACTTCTTCTAACATGGTTTCTAACCGGGTAATTTATGGTTTAACTGAAATGGATATTTACAATTTTATCATGTTAATCGGGTCTTCGTAATCTTTGCGCAATGGCCATCCTTCCCATTCATCTGAAAGCAATAATTTTCTCAAATCGGGATGATTGATAAAACGAACACCAAATAACTCATACACCTCGCGTTCCAGCAATTCTGCTGTGCGCCAAATGTCACTCATTGTATCTATTTCAGGGTTTTCTCTGTCTAATTTCGATTTTATAACAACAATATGTCTGTGTTTTGTCGATTCCAAGTGGTAAACCATGGTTAAATGGGTTTTCCAGTCTACACAGGTCAGGCAAAACATATAATCAAATGCCAAATCGTCCATATTGTGCAGGGTTTGCAGCAAATCGCGACATTCGGTCGGTTCAACAAAGGCATTGAGCATTTCACCACCTTCTTCGAAGGTAACTGCTGCGTTTATGGCGCTGATTCTTGCCTGTAATGCTTCGCGTTCCATTATTTTGTTGCTTTATCGTAAAAATGTTCAATTACCATTTTTTCAGGCCTTCCACCGGCTTTGATTTTCGCCTGCAAGCTAATAAGGGCGTGCATTAGCGCTTCCGGTCTTGGGGGACATCCTGCCACATATACGTCTACCGGAATAATATGGTCGGCTCCTTTTACTACACTATAAGTATTATAGAAAAACGGTCCGCCGCTGGTTGCACAAGCGCCCATAGCTATCACATATTTCGGATCAGGCATCTGGTCGTAAAGCCTTTTGAGCACCGGAGCCATCTTATTTACTATTGTCCCTGCAATTATTATCACATCAGCCTGACGGGGCGTGGCGCGGGCAACTTCAAAGCCAAATCGGCTCCAGTCGTATTTCGCACTGGCAGCACTCATCATTTCTATAGCACAACAACTTGTTCCGAAAACCAATGGCCATAAGGAGTTTGACCGAGCCCAGTTAATTACATCGTCTAATTTGGTAACTACTATACCGCCGGAGGCAGTTGGATGTACATCGCCCGGAAACGGCTCCTGGTTTGGGTTTTTATTGTTTACATCCATTTTAAGGCACCTTTTTTATGAGCATATAAAAAGCCCGTAAATAATATAAAGAGGAAAATAACTGCCTCAAAAAAGGCAAACATGCCCAGTTTTTGAACCGTTACGGCCCAAGGGTATAAAAAAATCAATTCTACATCAAAAACGAGGAAAATAAGGGCAAAAAGGTAATAACCTACGTTAAATTGCACCCAACTATTGCCGGTTGTCGGCACACCACATTCATATGCCTCTCCCTTAACTACGTTTTTAGATGCTTTATGAATGATTTTGGATAACAAAATTCCACCCGCCGAAAATGCGGCTGCGGCTAAAATTAATACGATTAAAGAGGCTGGACCCATAATGCGCGGCTAAAATAGGGCTTAACACGTGATATGCCAAATTGTAACTCAAAGTTTTTGCACAACTTTTATTGGGGGTGATGTAAAGCAGTAACCCAATCTTGATTTATATTCTTTTTACTGTCAAAAACACTTGTTTACCTGCCATTTTAGGACTGGTTTGAACCCTATAATAACCAGTTTTTCAATAATTGTTAGGTTATGGTATCCTTAACAATCTATACATAAATTTTTATTGTATAATATATATTAATGTAACAATATGATTGCATTCAGGTAACATGACTGCCTTTGTTAAACCCACATAAATAATATGAGAACTTATCATAAACACAAAATAAACTTAACATTGAATTAATACACATGCTAAACCATATAAATATCTTTGACCCACTAAATCTTACAATATGCAATTAAAACAATTAGGGCTTTTGTGTTTGGGTTTTTGCCTAACCACAGGTTTATCTGCTCAAACTACTGCTCCGGCAGAAACGTTTTCACCAACCATAAAGGTTAAAGCGTTAGTGCACTCACGTTTCGAAGCATCATTAACTGATAGTATTGATGTTCAGAATAAATTCAGTGAAAATCCGGTATCCGCTAACTTCAGAATGCGTCGTATCGAGATTCGCACCGATATAAAACTGAACGATAAATTCAGCGGTGTTGTGCGGGTGCAACTACCTGAATTAAAAGGAAACAATATTGGCAGAACCATCGAGTTAGCCTATATGGAATATAAATGCAGCGATTATTTTTTAGTTCGTGCAGGCCAGTTTAAAATGCCTTATGAATTAGATGAGTTAACCAGTCATGAAGACTTACGTATGATTGACCGTGGTACTACAAGCGTTTTATTTGTGAATAACAGTTTATCATCATACCAACCCGGTGTTATGGTTTTTGGAACATTTATGAAAGATAAAATGCCTTTAAACTATTACCTCGCTGTTGGTAATGGTAGTAACCGAGGCGTGAATTATGATGATAACTCACAAAAAAATATTGTGGGCAGATTAGAATTTAGTCCAGTTAAAGCCATTCGCATCGGTGCAAATGCACAGAATATTTATGTAAAAGATACTAGCGGATTATCTTATGGTGCAGATTTAAGTATTCAGCAAAAATTTGGTGAAAAATCGAAATTAATTGTTGAGGGTGAATACATTCAGGGAATTAATACAACAACATTTGTTGCTGATACTACTGGTTTATTAATTGAAGACTTTAATATGACAGGTTATTTCGCACAGGCGTTATTAAAAGTTGACATCAATAAATCATGGTGTAAAACATTAGAGTTTGGAGGAAAATTTGAAAATACCGATCCGAATATTTCTATCGACGATAATGATTATACAACTATTACCGGTAATATCGGATTTACCTTTTTACCGGATAATGCAGCACGTTTGCAATTTAACGTAATCAATACCAGTTGGGCATCTCCTGTTTCAAAAGGAGGAATTGATGCATCAAATATGTTTGTCGCACAGTTTCAATTAAAAATTTAATGCTGACAATTAAATAATAAAAAAGGCTCCAATTTGGAGCCTTTTTTTATGTCGATTATTTTATATTTATTCCACTACCTCACCTTCCACAGCCTGTAATACTTCTTTATTATCTGTTTCATAATTATGCACGAATGCCACAACATTCATATTTTCAGCATTCCATGTTTCAGGTATAGTATACGTATATTCAAATTCATAAACCCTGCCCGCAATATTTTCTTCAGGCAATGCATCACCGGTGTAATAAGTCAGCATTTTTCTTAATACATGATTATGAATATAATCTTCAACCTCACCGCCAACATTATCATCTATTTGAGCAGCAACTATTGCGCTTTCGGTTAAGGAAATACTCAAATTATTTACTGTAGTAACTGCTGACGTGTATTTTATTTTTACACGTACTGTCAATAATCTGCTCGCTGCATCATAAACATTTTCTACATATAAATTAACAGGTGTAGATGCTGCAGTTTGATCAGCTGTAAATGTACCTACGTTCTCAGGAAGTTCAGCAAGATAGTCATCTCCGCCAAAATCTTTTCTGTCAATAAAAATAGCAGGCCATCCTGTAACCGGACCTAAATAGCCATTCATATTTAATGCCTCATCAGTTAAAAAATTTTGTTCAATATAAAGTGGATCTGCAAAATAATTATACTCGGCAATTGCAATCGCTTTTCCCGGATTTGCCGTTAGGGCATCGGTAATTGCGATGTGCCCATCAGGACAATTTGGGCAAGCTGCTCCGGTAAAATCTTCAATCAATACAATTTTATCCTGCGGCGCTTCCGGTGTTTCAATATATGTTACATAATCTGTTTCTGTAAGATTGATTTCAGGACCCACTTCTTTACACGCAGTTATGGCACTAAAAAATAATACGCCTGCCGACAATCCAACCAAATGTGATACTTTAATTCTTTTCATTGTATAGTAATTTAACAATTTAAAATGTTGTGGTAAATCCTGCTTTTAATCCACTGAAGGCAGGTTCGTAACGACAAACACCGCCGGTGCAAACGATACCTGCAATTTGTTTTACATAATTTAACGTTAAACGCGACGATTTATGCGTATAACCTGCAAAAACCGAATAATAATGTAACGCTTCTTCCGTGCGTAAAGGTTCATAATTCCACATGTCACTTACCGCAAAACTCCATTTTGGTGCAATATTATATTCTAATAATCCATAAACCCAGCTTCCATAATCCTGCTTGCAGTTTTGATACTGTAATTCAACACGCATCGATTTTTTTCTGTCGAATTTGTAGGTCAGCTCCGCAAATGGTGTTATTGTTTGTACCATCGGACGATCAGGTTCATTTTCAAATACTTCCTGATTATAATTAATCATTTGACCACCTAACAATAATTTATATTTCGTTTTGCGCATTTCAAAATCAACAAAAATTTCCTGAAACAAATCTAAACTATCGTTAGTTACTTTCGAATAATTTGCATTAAAAGTATAACCCTTTTTTGGTGTAAATGTTCCGTTTATTTGATAAGCTAATTCCCCCAATTCCTGTGCAACTGCCTGATAACGTGCTGTTAAACGCAATGAATTTTGTTTTGTCAGCGATGGTAAATAATCCATAATACCATCCAATAAAGTTTCATTTGGCGATGTACGCATTACCCAATTATCTACAATACGCAATTGGCCTGTTACGCCAAATCCATTGCCTATTTTACTTGTTGAATACGCTAATGAAGTATATAACACACTTCCATCCTGATCAACTAATTGTCCGGTAATATCATTTATAGCTTCATTCGATTTTTTGGCATATTCAACATACCAGCTTACATCTTTAACTGTCAGCGTATTAAAAATCGAACCGGCATACATATTATATTTTGGCACAAAACGATCATCTAAATCATAACTGTTGATCTGCCCAACTATAATATCCATATTATCCTGGTCTAATGTCCTGTTTAAAAACGAAGCACCCGGTGCAATCACAATTGCCTGGTTTTTGGTTGGAATCATACCCTCAATAGTTGCACCTTTAATAACAGGGTCAAAACGACTGAATAAATCTTTCATTTGACCGCCCAAAACCTTAGCGGTCCAGTTTTCATTAATCGCATATTTCAGTTCCAAACCAAAAAGTGCATTGTCAATTCCAAGCGGTCGCTCCTCATAAGCACGATAAACAATCCCGCTTCCAAACTGCTCATAAATATGTCCTCCTGTTATGGTTAATGCATCCAGTTTTTTTGAAATATACCACCTGCCAATGCCTGCATCGGTATAAGGTATGCCCGGATTGTGCAAATTGGCATTATTAAACATATCCAACCGAACTCCAACCTCAAGGCCAATCGGTTCGTTTCTGTAATAAGTGCTTAACCAGCCATAAGCACCACTCAGTAAATTATCATAATGTGGTGTACCCGTGGCTCCAATGGCCGAATCGCTTTGATAAAACTCCGTATTCAATTGTAGATCGCCCGAAAAACTGCCCTGGCTGAATGCCCGGCTCATAACCATTGTAAAAAACAAAACACTTAGTAATTTTCTCATACAGATTGGATTTCCGCCGCTAAGTTAACACTTGTGCCGAAATGCTTTATTGCCCTCAGCTACAAGCCTCAAATTCGTTATAAAACAAACATTTAGTCAACTGCATTTTCAGCGCAAAATCAGGTATATCAGGCAACTATAACCAAATCGACTTTTTTGCCATTTTTTTGTCAAAAAGGAACCGTGTTACCCTTTAGCAACGTTTAAACTGCAGTTTTATGGCATAAATATTGACTCCAAAGCATATCTTTGAACCTCTAAACCGTTAAAAAATGAAAAAATTCGGGTTTTTGATTTTAACCTTATTAATTGGCTTCAGTGCAGTTAAAGCGCAGGACGCATTGCCGGAAATTACCCTTTATGATATTAATGGCAACAAAGTAAATATTGCAGACTATGGAAAAGACAGCACCATTCAGATATTCAGCTTTTGGGCTACCTGGTGTGTTCCTTGTAAAGAAGAATTGAACAATATCAACGAAATATATGCCGACTGGCAAAAAGATTATAATGTAGAAATTATTGCGGTTTCTATCGATGATGCTAAAACAAAAGCAAACGTAAAATCTTATGCTGAAGGTCAGGGTTGGACTTATACCGTATTATTAGATACAAATAAAGAGTTACAACGCTTATTGGGCGGACAATCGGTTCCATTTACCGTAATTACAAATAAAGCAGGCGTAATTACCGATAAACATACCGGTTATATTGAAGGTGATGAATATGAGCTGGAAGATAAAATCATCGTATTATCCAAAGAGTAAGCTTTTGTTAAAAATAATTTGAAGGAAACCATTTGGTTTCCTTTTTTTGTGCCTGAAAATGCCAATTACTATCATATAAGATGTTAAACACTGTTAATGGTTGTTCATTTTTGGAATGTTATAACATCTATATGTTGTTATTCAAGGTAAATTTGTTTGCTTATGATTCGTTTTGGGAGTAAAAAGTTATTGAGTTTTGGTTTATTTATTGTGTTGATCATTGCCGGAAGTATATCGGTTTTGTCAATTGCAAGATGTTCTCCCGATGAACCACATCAGGTTATAAACGACTCGATTGAAATTAATCGTTTAATTACACTCGATAAAGGAAAAATTCCTGTTGAATCATTTTTTAAAAATCCTGAGAAAACAAATTTCACCATTTCTCCGAGTGGCGAATATATCGCTTATCTCGGCCCGTTTGAATCGCGTTTAAATATTTTTGTTCAGCGCGCAGATATTGCAGAACCACCGGTTCGAATTACTACTGATACCGAACGGGATATCACTAATTATTTCTGGAAAAACGATAATACCTTATTATATATAAAGGATGCCGACGGGGATGAAAATTATAAATTATATGCCATTGACCGCGATGGAAAAAATAAACGTGACCTTACACCGGAACAAAATGTGCGCATAGAAGTTATTGATGAACTACATGATTTTCCTGATGAGGTTATTATTGCCATGAATAAAAATAATCCTGCGCTTTTTGAACCTTATCGTTTAAACATTAAAACCGGAGAAAAAACTCAACTCGCTTCCAATAAAGATATGTCTAATCCAATAACCATCTGGAAGGCAGACAACAACGGCAAGTTACGTATGGCGGTGAGCGTGGAAAAAGGAACTAAAACACATTTATTATATCGCGATAACGAATCAGAACCATTTCGCTCATTACTTGTCAGCGATTGGAAAGATATGGTTGAGCCATTATTTTTTGATGAAAACAATAAATTTATTTACGCTCTCTCAAATTTAAACCGCGATAAAACAGCATTGGTAAAAATTGATCCAGCTCATCCTGAAAATCCAGAAATAATTCTGGAGCATCCCGATGTTGATATTATTTATGCTGAACGCAGTCCGAAAAATCATAATTTGGTTTCTGCTTATTATGCTACCGATAAAAAACATCTGGTATTTTTTGATAACGACCTGAAAAAAATTTATCAGGAGCTGGAACAAAAATTCCCCGGAGATGATATTTATTTTAATAGTTTTGATGACAATGAAAACCATTTTATTGTAAGAACATATAATGATAAAACGCCGGGCGATTTTTATTTATATCATGCTGATGAAAATTTAATTACACATTTAGCAACAGTAAATCCCAATATACAACGTGAGCAAATGAGCGATATGGAACCGGCAGGATTTGTAGCCCGCGACGGATTGCCAATTACCGGTTATCTCACAATTCCTAAAGGAAGTAAAGGCAAAGATTTACCTACCGTAATTTTAGTACACGGCGGCCCCACAGCGCGCGATTATTGGGGTTATCGGGCTGATGTGCAATTGTTGGCCAGTAGAGGATATGCGGTATTACAAATTAATTTTCGCGGCAGTTATGGGTATGGAAAAAATTTCACCACTGCAGGATTTAAAGAATGGGGAAAAAAAATGCAGGATGATATTACCGACGGCGCCAACTGGTTAATTAAAGAAGGTATTGCCGATAAAAATAAAATTGCCATTTTCGGTTCTTCCTATGGCGGATATGCTGCATTGGCAGGAGCAACTTTTACACCTGATATTTATAACTGCGCCATTTCATATGTTGGGCCATCTAATTTATTTACTTTACTTAATAATTTGCCTTCCTATTGGGAGCCTGAAAAAGAAATGTTATACGAAATGATCGGCCACCCGTTGAAAGATAGTTTATTATTATACAATGCATCTCCTGTTTTTCACGTTGAAAATATTAAGGTGCCGTTATTTATAGCACAAGGTGGTAACGACCCGCGCGTAAATAAAGGCGAATCAGAACAAATGGTTGATGCATTGCGCAACCGTGATGTTAATGTGGTTTATATGCTAAAAGAAAATGAAGGTCATGGGTTTAAATTGGAAGAAAATCGACTTGCATTTTACAAAACGCTTATTGGATTTTTGACTGAAAATATGCCTGCTGAAGGTACAAATGCCAAACCTTAATTTTTTTGGGGGGAGATAACATTAATCGTTATCATCAAAAAATAAATTACTGATGATACCATCTGCAAGAAATTTGCCGCGTTCAGTAATAATTACATGTGTGTTTTTAATTTCCAACAACGCTTCCTGAATTAACTTAGGAAATTGTTTTTCAAGAATGAGCGCATTTTTTTCTCCAAATCGTTCGCGAAACAATGCTACATCTAAACCCCACATTGTTCTCAGTGAAGTTAATAGCATTTCATTCATTTGTTGAACAGGCGTTAATATTTCTATTTCGTTAAAAGAAATTCCGCCCAAAATATTTTTGACATAATGTGCATTGTTACTGATATTCCATGCTCTTTCAATACCATTGTAAGAATGTGCTGAAGGTCCTATTCCTAAATAATGATTGCCCATCCAATAAGCAGTATTATGCAGCGCATAAGCGCCATTTTTTGCAAAATTGCTTATTTCGTAATGTTCAAATCCGGCAGATTTTAATGTTGCAGTTAAAATTTCAAATTGTTCTGCAGTATGATTTTCATCAACCGGCAACGATTTACCTTTCGTTATTAAATGTTGCAATACTGTTTTAGGCTCCACTGTTAAAGCATAACAGGAAATATGATTTACGTAAGGAATCACCTTTTCAATATGTTTTCGCCAGGCCTCATGTGTAGAACCGGGAATGCCATATATTAAATCAGCAGTTACCTTTTTAAATCCTGCCGCTGCAATTAATTTCAAACTGTTTTCAGCCTGCATAGCATCATGCGAACGATTCATCCATTCTAAATCATTATTATCAAAAGATTGAATTCCGATACTGATGCGATTTACACCTGCTGCCAAAATTGTTTGAAGATATCCCTCATGAATATCATCCGGATTTGCTTCTAAAGTAATTTCCGCATCCGGCTCAACAATAAATTCCTGCTGTATTAAATCGATAATGGTTTGCACCTCATTTCCACTTAATAATGAGGTGTACCTCCGCCAAAATAAATACTTTGAATTTTTTTGTTGGGGAGATAGTGTTTACGTTCAATAATTTCCTGTTGAATAGCCTTGAGCATTTCAGGCTTCAGCAGCAATGATGTCGAAAAGTGAAAGTTGCAATACACACAAGCCTTTTTGCAGAAAGGAATATGGATATAAATACCTGCTTTATTTTCGTTGTATAACATGCTGTGCAAATGTATCTGTAAATTTGCAATCATCACGATGAAGTTGAAATTACTTTTCGCCTGTATAATTATTATCCTCGCCGGCAATTTGCCGGCTCAGGATACTTCGTGGCTCATTATTGAACATCCCCAACTCGAGAAACAAAAAGCCCATACTGACGAAGCGATTGCATTTTATTCCCTTCCCGAACAAAATAATTATATTAATACAATATTAGTCCGCTATTATCAAGCCGGTTATATCACTGCGACAGCTAATACAATTCATGCTTCCGGTGATACTATCACCATGCAGGTTGTTCCCGGGAAGCAAGTTTTCTGGACTACACTAAATGTGACCGAAACGGATGCGTTTATACTCAGCGGTGCAGGTTATCGCAAAAAAGATATTGATGGTAAATTGTTCAATTATACCACTTTGGTGAAATTGATGCGCAGTATGTTAAACTTCGCTGAACAAAATGGATTTCCCTTTGCAACGGTTAATTTAGATAGTATACAATGGAATGATACAACTATTGCCGCAACCCTTCAATTCAAAAAAAATCAATTTATCGAATTTGATACACTGCGTATTGTCGGCAATCTTGTGCTGAGTCCTAATTACTTAAAACAATACACCGGAATCGAATCAGGAGGTGTTTATAATCAACAATTATTAAATGATTTAGACAATAGATTAAAAGAAATTCCCTTTGCTGTAAGAACAAAAAAAACACGTATCGAATTTTCCGGCAACAGGGCAACAGTAATTGTTTATCTCGATGAAAAACAATCAAGTACATTCGATTTTTTAATTGGTGTTTTACCAAATAATGAAATTACCGGACGGTTAATTATAACAGGAGAGGGGCGATTACAATTACAAAATATTTTTAATGCTGGTGAACTATTTAATTTTCATTTTTCGAAGTTGGAAAGTACTTCCAAAGAATTACAAACTGCCCTAACTTATCCCTACTTACCCGGGTTGCCACTCGGGCTGGAAGGCGCATTCAGCCTGTATCTCAAAGACTCAACATTTTTAGAACGCACTACTACCGCAGGCATCTTATATCAGTTAATCGGAAATAATCATTTAAAAGCGGTTGCGTCATTTTATAGCTCTGCGGTTTTATCTCCGGATACGGCTTTTGTTTTAGCCAATTTACAATTACCGGCATCACTCGACTTAAATGAACGTGCTTATGGCTTAACCTGGAATTTTGAAAAACTAAATTATCGTTTTAATCCTTACAAAGGATTTGCATTTAATATTGGCGCTACTGTCGGCACAAAAACAATTCTTGAAAATGCAACCATTACAGGATTATCCAACCCCTTTGATCCAACATATGATTTTGCATCATTATATGATTCCGTCGATTTAAAAACATTATCCATAAAATATCATTACACAGTTAGCTGTTATATTCCACTCATTACAAGAACAACTTTATTGCTTAAAACACAAGGAGCAGCTATAATTAATGATTACTTATTACAAAATGAACTTTATCGCATTGGTGGTAATGCCATTATGCGCGGTTTTGATGAACAAAGTATTACAGCATCTCAGTATCACATCGCCACTGCAGAACTGCGCTATTTATTATCGCAAAATGCCTTCGCCGCTTTATTTGTTGATGCCGCTTACACCGAAAACGCAGCAGGAACCACGCTTAGCAGAGATACCCCAATTGGCTTCGGCGCAGCAGTAAACTTTGAAACAAAGGCCGGTATTTTTGGACTTACCTATGCATTGGGAAGTCAGCAAAACAACCCGGTAAGTTTACGTAACACAAAAATCCATTTCGGATATGTAAATTATTTCTAAAATAACCTTTGTTATAGGCCACGCATAATCACCATATTTCCACGGCCTAATTAAAAAAAATGTCACAAAAGCAGGTATCTTTGAACATAATAGCCGAAAATGCTGTGCAACAGGCAGCATAAAATTGATTCAATAAAATTTTACACGCGGAAACAGTTTATACAACAGTGAAATTTCGTTTACCTGCCATATTGTTGATTTTTTACTTTACAGCTGCATTATCAGGGCAATCTGTCGATACTTTGTCTAATGCGGGGATAACCAACAACATGCAAATCCCAACCCTTGCACCGTTAAAACCCGCAAAAGTTTACCCTGTTGATACGCAGGCAGTATTGCGCATGCTGGAATTTGATAAAATCGGCTACGACAGCATATTCAGCATAAACACGGGGCCTCCTGTTATTGACCAGCCTGCAATTAAGCATGTTACGGTAAAGGATTTTATTTTACCGGTTTTGTTATTAATCATGCTTGGTTACGTAACCTGGCTGCGATACGTATTTGCGAAAGAATTATCAGAAAATATTACCGTTATTGTTAATTCAAATCTGGGTCAGCAAATTTATCGCGACCGTGAATTTTCGGCTAACATTTTTAAACTGCTCACCTTTTTTAATTTTGCCTGTAGTGCAGGTATTTTTATTTTCCTGCTAGCCAGATATTATGAGGTTCCACTACCTTTTGATGTTGCATTCTACAATATCATCCTATGTATTGGCGGAGTAGGGGTGCTGTATCTCATCAAAGGATTAAGCTATAGAATTTTAGGTTCTACATTCAAGATTTCCAACGCGTTACAATTTTTCAGGTTTAATGCACTTGTTATTTACCATTTGCTGGGAATCGGTATGCTCCCATTCATAATTCTGGCCGCTTTTGCCGATCCTCCGGTTAGCGATTGGGCAATTGCCGGAACACTTATACTCATCGGAATTGCACTGCTGATAAGGTTTGTAAAGGGTTTTACTGCGCTGCGGCTTACAGGGCGGTTTCATTTCGTGTATTTTTTGCTGTATATTTGCGCCCTCGAAATAGCCCCATTGTTGATAGCCATAAAGGTTTTCACTCAATTGGGCTTAGGTGAAGCAAAAAAATTTGCCGATGAACAACAGCCAACAACCTGTAATTAAACCAGTTAAGTCAATATTAATTTCACAGCCGAAACCCCCGGAGATACCTAAATCCCCTTATCAGGATCTGGCGGAGAAGTATAAAATTAAAATTGATTTCCGTCAATTTATTCAGGTAAGAGGTTTATCGGCTAAGGAATTCAGAAAACAGCGCATCAATATTCTAGATTATACTGCAGTTATCTTCACCAGCCGCAATGCCATCGACCATTTTTTCAGAGTATGTGAGGAGCTGCGTATTCGAATGCCTGAAATGACCAAATATTTTTGTGTTACCGAGGCTATAGCAGTTTATCTTCAAAAATATATCCAGTATCGTAAACGTAAAGTGTTTTATGGTTCAGGAAAAGAAAGTGAACTCTTCGATTTGTTGAAAAAACATATCTCCGAAAAATTTATTTTCCCCTGCACTGTTAATCACAAAGATATTTATACCGAATACCTTAAAAATAATAATGCCGATTTTGTTGAGGCTATGATTTACGAAACAGTACCGGCCGATCTTACCGACATGAAAGGTAAAATTGGTTACGATATGATTGTACTGTTTACCCCAACCGGTGTTACCAGCTTATTCCAAAATTTCCCTGATTTTGAACAAGGCGATTTACGTATAGGATGTATGGGTGCCGCTACTTTCAAGGCAATGGAAGAACAAAATCTGCGCATCGATCTCAGTGCTCCTTCGCCATCTTCACCTTCTATTATTATGGCAATCGACAATTATTTGGCGTCTGCAAATAAAAAGAAATAATTTTTTCTTCACCCCAAAAGGCCGTTTCAATTTTTACTTATTAATTGATTGTGAATTAATTGTCACAAGCAAAGGCATTTTTATTCAATATTTCACTTGCGTCATGTTCATTTATGCAACATGCGGTTGTAACTTCGTAATATTATTCAAACCATTATGGACAAACAATTTTCAAATCACCTCATACACGAAACTTCGCCTTATCTTTTGCAGCATGCACATAATCCTGTTGAGTGGTTTCCATGGGGTGATGCTGCTTTTAAAAAAGCTAAAGATGAAGACAAACCCATTTTGGTTTCAATCGGCTATGTAGCATGTCATTGGTGTCACGTAATGGAACACGAAAGTTTTGAAAACCCTGCCACTGCTGAGTTTATGAATACCTATTTTGTAAATATCAAGGTAGACAGGGAAGAAAGACCCGATGTTGACCATATTTACATGAATGCCTGTCAGCTGTTAACCGGCGCCGGCGGCTGGCCGCTGAATGTATTTCTAACCCCTGAAAAATTACCTTTTAGCGGTGGCACTTACTTTCCTCCAAAACCGGCTTATGGAAAACCGTCGTGGTTGGATGTACTGATGTACATGAAAAATATTTTCGCCAACGAAAGAGATAAAGTTGAAGAACAAGCGCAATTGTTGAAAGAACATCTGTTAAAAATGGACAATGCTTTTATTGACCAAACATCAATTGCCATTACCGAAAAAATATTTACAAAAGAAGAAATAAATACTGCCGTAAAAAGTATCGAACAACAATTTGATTTAATCAATGGTGGTTTTGGAAATGCACCTAAATTTCCGGGTGCTATGACATTACTATTTTTGGTCAGATATAATTTTTTCGAACCGAATGAACAAATCGAAAAACAAATACATTTATCGTTGCGCAAAATGATGTTGGGCGGAATTTATGATCATCTTGCAGGAGGGTTTGCACGTTATACCGTTGACAGCAAATGGATGATTCCGCATTTTGAAAAAATGTTATACGATAATGCATTACTGGTGAGTTTATATAGTGAAGCTTATCGAGCAAGCAGCAATGCAGATTACGCGCATGTAGTAACCCAAACATTACATTTTATAGAAACAGAATTGATGAGCAGCGAATATGGATTTTATGCTTCATATGATGCAGATTCAGAAGGAGAGGAGGGTAAGTTTTATACCTTCACACAAGATGAATTATTTGAAGTTTTAAAAGATGATTTTGAATTTGCAAAAACCGTTTTTAATTGCACACCTACAGGTAATTGGGAACACACAAATATTTTATTCAGAACACAAACAGATGCTGAAATTGCAGCAGCGCAACAAATTGATACAGAAGCAGTTCGAACTAAACTTAATTCTATTGAACAACGCTTGTTGAAATACCGTAATCAGCGTATTAAGCCGGGTTTGGATGATAAAATTATTTTATCCTGGAATGCCATGATGTGCGCTGCATTTGTTCAGGCTTATAAGGCATTAGGGAACGAACATTACCGAAATGTAGCAGTGCAAAATATTGAATTTATTTTGAAAGCGTTTACCAATAAAAATAAGCCGGGAAGTTTATTACACACCTATAAAAACGGCACTGCAAAATATCCTGCGTTTATTGAAGATTATGCAACCTGTATTCAAGCGTTGTTAGATGTTTATGGAATTACAGGAAACGATAATTATCTGGAACAGGCGGTTCAATTTACTGATTATGTAAAAACACATTTTGCAGGTGGTGATGGACTGTATTTTTATACAGAAAAAAATCAGGCAGATGTACCTTATCGCAGCAAAGATTTTTATGATAATGCAACACCAAGTGGTAATTCGGTAATGGTAAATAATTTGTTGCAGCTGGCAATTTTAACCGGCAATCAAAATTATTATGCCGATGCTGAAAAAATGGTTGCGCAATTAAAAATAAATATGCTGAAACATGGTACTTCATTTGGGAATTGGCTTACCTCAGCTTTAACATTTATTTATCCATTTGCCGAAACAGCAATAACCGGATTGGATGCTGAAAAAAATCGCGATGTGATTTACCATTATTATTATCCGCACCTAATTATTCAAACTGATACAACAGGTGAAAAAAAATACCCATTATTGCAAAGCAGGTTTGTAAAAGGTGAAAATAAAATATACCTCTGCCAAAATCAAACCTGTAAGTTGCCTGTCAGCAATGTGCAAGATTTTATTGAACTGTTAAATAAATTTTGAACAGACCAATTGTTGGATTAACTTTATCTCCCATACGAAAAAACATTCGTAGGCGTTTATGTAAAATATCGGGTAACAAAAAGATGCGCATCAGTTTATTTAGTCTCCTCTCTATATGTTGTTTTGGCTTAGCGGCTCAAAACAGTCAGCTATATAGTTACGGGCAGCGCGATCCGCAGTTTACCCAGTTTATGTTTAATCCAACCTATTTTAACCCTGCAGCGGCCGGAGAAGAGGATGCATGGATTTCCACACTCGATGTGCGTAATCAATGGGTCAATTTGCCGGGTGCTCCTGTGTCACAAATTATCACTTCTCACTTACCAATCTATAAAATTTCAAGTGGAGCCGGTTTAGTAGTGAGTAACGATTTAGCAGGGCAGCAGCGTAATACGGGTGTTTCAGCAATGTATGCCTACCATAAGCGTTTCAGAACTTCAACTTTGAGTATCGGCGTAAGTGGTGGTATTATTCAACAGCAACTGAGAGGCGATAAACTAACCACTCCAACTGGTAATTACGAGGGTATTATCGACCATAATGACCCTAATTTGCCTGTCACACTTCGAACCGAGGTGTTACCCGATGCCTCCTTAGGCCTCTATTTCTTTGGAAAAAGTTTGAAAATCGGTGTTTCGGCGAGTCATTTATTACTTCCGTTGCAGGCAAGTAAGGAAACCGCGGTTACCGACGTACAATATAATCCCAATGGATACGTTTATGTGGGATATGACATTAACATGACAAGCAGGTTAATGTTAACACCGAGTGTTCTTTATAAAACTGACCTTCAATCGTCGATAGTAGATGTGAATACGATATTTACTTTCAACGATAATATTTTAGCCGGGGCATCGTTTAGAGGTTACACAAATGGCCGCTACGATGCAGTGTCGCTGATTGGTGGGCTAAATTTTTCAGGAAACTGGAGGGTGAGTTATTCATACGACATTACGTTATCGGAGTTAAATTCGGTGAGTTCGGGGTCGCATGAAGTTGTGTTGAGATACAGGTTACCGGTGGCTCGTCCACGGGCGGGAAAAATGATAAATAACCCGCGTTATCTGTATCATTAAGGGCTGATTTTTTGCGATTTTGCAAAAAGTTGGTAATTTCAGCCCACTTTTGAAGTAAAATGTGTGTATAAACTGTGGTAAAATATTATTGATTTTGAAGAAAAAACCTATTTTTACACGGATTTAATTGTACAAATCATATCAAGTATGAAAAGAAACCTGCCATTGTTAACTTTTGCATGCGTAGCCATTATTGTTGGAAGCGGTTGTAGTTCCTCAGGATGGAGCGATTACCGGGGCCAATTGTTAGGTATGCAAGATCGTCCGGAATGGGAGCCGGTAAACCCTTTTGGAATGGTTTACATCCCTTCAGGAACATTACACATCGGTCCCAGCGACCAGGATGTGAACAATTCTCTCTGGCAACGAACGAAGTCCATTTCAATTCAAGGGTTTTACATGGATGATGCGGAGATTACCAATAACGAATACAGACAATTCGTTTATTGGGTAAAAGATTCCATCTCTCACGTATTACTCGATCACTACAAAGAAGAAGAGGAAGGTCAGGAAACTGAAGTACCACTTATCGACTGGGATCAGGAAATTGACTGGGACGATGAAGAAACGCGTTCACGCCTCGAAGAATTGTATCTGCCAGCCAGCGAAACTTATTACGGAATTAAGTCGCTCGACACACGTCAGCTGATTTATAACTACCGTTGGGTGAAATGGAAAGAAGCTGCCAGCAAATCTAACCGCGATAAAAATATTGCCGACTTCATTGTTGAAGAACCGGTAACTATTTATCCCGATACATTGGTTTGGGTACACGATTATACCTATTCATTTAATGAACCAATGACCCGTCAGTATTTTTCACATCCTGCATTTGATGATTATCCTGTAGTTGGGGTATCATGGAAACAGGCTAACGCTTTTGCAACATGGCGTTCTGATTTCTGGAACGACTGGAGAAGAAACCATGAAGAAGTTCAGGTTGACGACTTCCGTTTACCTACAGAACACGAATGGGAATATGCAGCACGCGGTGGAAGAGACCAGGCTCCTTATCCTTGGGGTGGTCCGTATGTTAGAAATACCAAAGGTTGTTACTTAGCAAACTTTAAACCCGGCCGTGGTAACTATCCTGAAGATGGTGGTTATTATACCGTTAAGGTATATTCTTATGCACCAAACGATTTCGGTGTATATAATATGGCAGGTAACGTTTCAGAATGGACATCTACAGCATTTTCAGAAAATAGTTACTCATTTATACATGATGAAAACCCTGATTATCGTTATGATGCAGAGGAGAGCGATCCACCGGCATTAAAACGTAAAGTAATCAGAGGCGGATCATGGAAAGATATTAGTTATTATATCCAGACAGGTTCTCGTCACTGGGAATTTCAGGATACAGCTAAATGTTATGTTGGATTCCGTTGTTGCATGACCTTCCTCGGTCGTTCAATGAGCGATTTCTAATAAATTTCCTAACCAAGCATAGAGAACACAATTATTGTATTTGTTAACAATCATTTAAAAACTTAAAATTTAAAACAAAATGTCAGCATTTTTCGAATCCGATCGTTTTAAACGAATTAAAAACCTAATCATTGGTTGCGGTGCTTCTGTCGTACTCGTTGGAGCGCTTTTCAAAATCATGCACTGGGAAGGCGCCGATTTCATGTTAATGGTTGGTATGCTTACAGAAGCAGTACTCTTCTTAATGCTCGGTATTCTCCCTCCTCACAAAGATTACTATTGGGAAAAAATCTATCCGGATCTGGATGTAGCTCCTGAAGTTGAAGAAGCTAAATCAGGTAAAAAAGCAGTTCATAAAATGGAACCACGCGAAAGCGTTACCCGTCAGTTGGACAAAATGTTAGAAGACAGCAAAGTTGAGCCTGTTATGATTGAACGTTTAGGTGAAAACTTAAAACGTTTAGGCGAAAACATTGAAAAACTATCAGATGTTCAAGATGCTGCTGTTAATACAAATGAGTATTCAACAAAAATTAAAGACGCTTCAATGGCTGTTGCTGAAATGCGCGATGCTTATTCTAATGCTGCAAAAGCAATGGAACAAATCACTGCATCTTCAGTTGACACAACTAAGTACCATGAACAAGTTCAAATGGTAACTAAAAACTTAGGTCAGTTGAATGCTATTTATGAATTAGAGTTACAAGACACGAACAATCACTTAAAAGCAATGAACAAATTCTATGGCAGCCTTAACAGTGCTATGGATAACCTTCAGGATTCAGTTACTGACACTGCTAAATACCGTGAAGAAATTGCTCAGTTGTCAAATAACTTATCAGCATTGAACCGTGTATATGGTAACATGTTGAGTGCAATGAGCATGGGTGCTACCCGTTCATAAATAAAAATTAATTGAATAAACATTTACTTAACTAATAAAATTTAAAAACTAATGTCAATACCTAAGGAACCACGCCAGCTCATGATTAACCTCATGTACCTGGTGCTTACAGCCCTTCTGGCATTGAACGTATCTGCGGAAATTTTGAATGCCTTTAATACCGTTAACAAGGGTATTAGCGACAGTAACGGTTTGCTTGATAGCAAAAACCAACTGATGATGGGCATGATTACTAAAGCTGCTTCTAAAGACGGCCGTGCTGAAACTCAGGCAATCTTAAAGCAAGCTGAAGAAGCAACAAAACTGAGCAACGATTTTGTTGCCTACGTTGAAGCGTTGAAGGAAGAAGTGAAAGCTGCTGCAGGCGGTCCAAATCCTGAAAATCCTGAAAAATTAAAAACTGAAGGTGAAATGGAAAAAACCAGTAACCTGTTTTTAAATAAAGGAAAAGGTAAGGAACTGCATAATAAAATTGAAGAAACAAGAGCAAAGTTTGTTAATATTTTAGGTAAAGATTCAGGAATTGATATTCCAATCAAAATTACTGAAGTGCCTAAAGGTGAAAAACACGCTACCAGTTGGGAAACTTACAATTTTGACCGCGTACCGGCTGTTGCTGTTATGACAATTTTGACAAAATTCCAACAGGATGCTAAAAGCTCTGAAAGTACAATCCTCGATTTCTTAAGAAGAAAAATCAATGCTGAAGATATTCAGGTTGATAAAATGGCAGCTCAGGTTGTAGCTCCTTCCGCTTATGTGCGTAAAGGTGCTGAATACACAGCTGACATTTTTATCGGTGCAACTTCAGAAGCTATCAAACCTAAAGTGTTTATCGGATCATTTACCGGCGCTGTTAAAAAAGACGCTAGCGATCCAAATGGTAAAGCTTTTGAAATGGTAGAAAGTGAAACTATGCCATTAAGCGGCGCTCGTGAAATCGAAGTTGCAGGTGGTATGGGTAAAATTAAAGAAACTGCATCCGGTGAACGTAAGTTCCAGGGTGTAATCCAAATTCCTTCTCCAAGTAAGGAAGGTATGTTCCGTTTTTATCCTTTCGAATTCGGTTACGAAACTTTCGAAGTGGGTAAAGCCGTGGTTTCTCCTACAGCAATGAACGTATTATATATCGGCGTTGATAACCCAATCAAAATTTCTGTTCCGGGTTATGCTTCTGATAAAGTAAGCGCTTCAGGTTGTGGTATCGTTAAAGTTAAAGGTGAAGAATACAATGCAAAACCAACTACAGCAGGTGAAGCTGACATTACCGTAACTGTGAAAACAGCAAAAGGTAGCGAAACATCCGCTGAAAAGTTCCGTGTGCGTCGTATCCCGGATCCATACGCATATATCTTAAACACTAAAGGTGGTCCACTTAAAATAGGTGAATTTAAAGCCGCTGAAGGTCTTATTGTTAAAAATCCGGATTTCGTATTCCAGATTCCTTATACAGTAACAAGTTTTGAGATGATTTATGCACCTAAAGTAGGTAACGTTGTTTCCGACGTGTCAAACAGCAGCAAATTTTCCAGTATCATGAAAGATATTCAGAAAAAAGCTAAACCTGGTGATACTATCGTATTACAAAACGTTACAGTTAAAATGCCTGACGGCAGAAGCGTACCGGTAAATACATCATTTAAATTAATCGGTGGTTAATTATAAATTCAAGTAGTATGAAAAGATTATTTGTTTTATTATTTGTTATGTTCTCGGTTGCAACAGCAATGTTTGCTCAACCTACAACGCCAAGTGCTGCAAGGCAGGATGGTATCTATAAAAGAACATTACTCGGAACAAGGGAAATAATTCCTTACGATGATATTCGTGAAGCGGATATCTATTGGGAAAAACGCGTATGGCGCAATATCGACTTCAGGGAAAAAATCAATTTGCCATTTACCTGGCCGGTTGACCCTTTCGTTCAAATTGTATACGATGCCGTTATTTCCGGTGAATTAAAGGCTTATAGCCCCCTTTATGATGATTTCAGCGAAGGAACAGAACTTCCGCTCGAACAAATTATAATCAAATTTAATCGTACCGATACTACATGGATTCTTGACGAAGAAACCTACGAAGAAAAACCGGTTATCATTAAAACTGAATTCGACTACCAAACGGTACAAAAAATTCAAATTAAAGAAGACTGGGTGTTCGACGAAGAAACTTCTACTATGGTTGTTCGTATCATAGGGCTGACAATGATTCGCGATCGTATCGACCCTACAACGGGTGAAACTTTAGGTTCTGAACCAATGTTTTGGATTTATTATCCCGATTTAAGAAGTATTATTATTCGTCACGAAATATTCAATGAGAAAAACAGCGCTCGCTATTTAACGTTTGAAGATATTTTCGAAATGCGTTTATTCAGCAGTTATATCGTAAAAGAAGATAACGTGTATGACCGCTTCATCGAAAACTATTCATCCGGTATTGATCAGGTGCTGGAAAGTGAACGTATCAAACAACAAATATTTGATTTCGAACACAATCTCTGGGAGTTTTAATTATCTTTCTTTTCTATTCATACTTGAACCGAAGGCCGGCATTTTTTGCCGGTCTTCACTTTTATGGAAAGTCCTGAATTAATTTAATCCGCAATTATATCCGAAGCAGTAGTATCAATTGCTTCTTTTTCGTTGGTGTTATTTAAAAAATAATCGGTAACTATTTTTGTTTTAGCAACACCAATTACTTTTTCTAAATCTTCAGCAGTAGCAGCTTTTACATTTTTTACCGATTTAAAAGCTTTCATCAGCTCCTTTACTGTATTGTCACCTATTCCTTTTATCTTATGTAATTCTGAACCTAATGCACCTTTGCTGCGCTTTAAACGATGAAAGGTAATTGCAAAACGATGCGCTTCATCCCGCAACTGTTGTATTACTTTCAGACTTTCACTCTTTTTGTTGATGTATAAAGGAAATGGGTCTTCCGGAAAATAAATTTCTTCCAATTTTTTTGCAATGGAACAAATGGCAATTTTGCCATATAAATCTAATTCTTTTAATGCTTCAACTGCTGCACCAAGCTGACCCTTGCCACCGTCGATTACTATTAATTGCGGCAACTCCTCAGCTTCTTCCAGTAAACGTTTATAACGGCGATAAACAATTTCGTGCATACTCGCAAAATCATCAGGGCCTACAACAGTTTTAATATTAAAATGCCGATAATCTTTTTTACTCGGTTTCGCATTTTTAAAACATACCATACTCGCAACCGGATTTGTTCCCTGTATGTTCGAGTTATCAAAACATTCAATGTGATAAGGCAGTGTTTGTAATTTAAAATCCGATTTTATTGTTTCCAGTATTCTGGTATTATTATTTCGTGCATCACGTTTTTCTTTGCCTGCAGTTTTTTCTTCACGAACATATAATGCATTTTTATAAGCTAACTCTAGAATCTTTTTCTTTTCACCTGCTAAAGGAACTGTTTGTGTTAAAGTATCATCACTCAACTCAACTTTAAAAGGTAAAATAACTTCCCTTGCGTCGGTATCAAATTGTAATCTAAGTTCGGTGATGGCAATCTGTAATAATTCTTCGGGCGATTCATCTAGTTTTTTGGTAAGCACTAAAGTGGTGGCTTGCGTTATCATGCCCTGCATTATTTTTAAATAACCAATAACACAAAATCCTTCGGCATCGGTAAAGGCAAAAACATCTACATTATCAATATTCGTATTCACTACGGTGCTGCGACCCTGGTAACTTTCTATGTTTTCTAACTTAATACGCATGGCTTCCGCCTCCTCAAATTTCAACTGTTCTGCGTATTCCTGAATTTTTTGTTTGAAAGCATTTTTCACAAAACTTAAATTCCCTTTTAAAATGTAAACGATGTTCTGAACATTTTCCATGTATTCAGCCTCAGTCATTAATCCCTCACATGGTCCTTTACAATTGCCCAGATGATATTCAAGGCAAATTTTAAATTTCTGATTAGTGATATTATTTTCAGACAATAAATAATTACAGGTTCTGATTGGGAAAACAGATTTAATAAAATCGAAAATGGATTTAACTTTTCCTACAGATGTAAATGGACCTAAATATTGTGACCCATCATTTATTTTTTTTCGCGTAAAAAATATTCTTGGAAAACGTTCATTTTTTACTACAATATATGGATAGGTTTTACCATCCTTTAAATTTACGTTATACCTGGGTTGGAATTTTTTTATAAGTGTATTTTCCAGTAAAAACGCATCTGATTCTGAATTTACGATGGTAAACTCAATGGCATCTATTTTTTTAACCATGAGTTTAATGCGTGCACTATGGTCAGTTTTCTGGAAATAGGATGCTACTCTTTTTTTTAAATTTTTGGCTTTGCCTACATATAAGATAGTTTTATCCTTATCGAAATAACGATAAACACCCGGTTTGTTCGGTAAAGTAATTTCTATATTTTTAAATGCCTCCGCATCCATGGTACAAATTTAAAACTCTGGTATTAAAAAAGGGCAGATGAAATATTTCGTCTGCCCTTTATCAATATGTTTAATTAACGATCAATTATAACCTTCCATCAAATCCTGATAATCGTTGTTTTGCATTTCAATGTATTTTCCGCAATCCAGTTCAATTGTTGGTGTTCCTTCAAAATCGGGGAATTTTGCTGCCGGATCAATACCAAGTGTTTTATCGGCATACACGCGTTTCATGAAGAAACCATAAATTGGTAATGCCATATTTGCACCTTGACCAAGAGCGGTAGAACGGAAATGGATAACAGGGTCATCAGCACCAACCCACACACCACAAACTAATTGAGGCACCATACCCATAAACCAGCCATCGGTGTTTTCCTGAGTAGTTCCGGTTTTACCTGCAACCTGACTGGTAATTCCTCCATATTCAGGGCGACGCAAACGTTGACCGGTTCCATAATCCATTACATATTGCATCATGTCCACCATCACAGCAGAAATTTCTTCACGCATCACTTCAACACGTTTAGCCGGAAATTCTGCGATGATATTTCCATTTTTATCTTCTATTCTGGTAACAAACACCGGACGAACGGCAATGCCTTTATTTGCAAATGCTGAATAAGCCGCGGTCATCTCAAAAACAGTCACTTCAGGTGTGCCTAAACAAATGGATGGTTGAAACGGGATTTCTGATTCTACTCCCATATTATGCGCTAAATCTATTACCGGTTGAATACCAACTTCCCGCAGTAAATATGCGGTAACAGTATTTACAGATTTCCCCAAACCTTGCGATAAGGTTAACATACCGCCGTAGGAGCCATCAGAGTTTTTTGGTGTCCAATCGCTGTTCAAACTCCATTTTTTACCTTTTTCGAAAGTTACTGGCAAATTAGGGATCTGATAACAGGGAGAAAAGCCCTTATCTGCAATTGCAGCCGTATATACGAATGGTTTAAATGTAGAACCTACCTGTCGACCCTGAGCCGGTTTAACGTGATCTAACTGGAAGTAACGCATATCTACGCCACCAACCCATGCTTTTATTTCACCGGTATGCGGATCCATTGCCATAAACCCGGGATTCAAGGTCTTTTTCACATATTTAATGCTATCGTAAGGCGTCATTAAGGTATCTAAATCATATCCTTTTTTATACCATGAAAAAACCGTCATCGAATCAGCCGTATGAAAAGCTTTATCAATTTCAGCTTCACTGGCACCCGCTTTTTTCATTTTGCGATAACGTTCGGTTTGTTTTATTGACTTATCAATTAATTCCGGATTTGTTCTGCCGCTGTAAGGATAAGCCCATGGTTCATATTTATTGCCTTTCCAGTGATCGTCGAATTGTTTTTGCAACTTAGTTAACCATTGTGCAGTTGCCGCTTCAGCATAAGTTTGCATGCGGCTGTCGATGGTGGTGTAAACTTTTAAACCATCTTTATAAATATCCCATTTCGTGCCGTCAGGTTTTTCATTTTCTTTAACCCATTCAGCCAACCATTGTCTTAAATATTCTCTGAAATAAGTTCCGTTTCCGGATTTATGATCCTGACGTTTAAAATCTAATACAATTGGTTTTTCTTTTGTTTTGGTATAATCTTCATCACTTAATTTTCCCGCTTCATTCATTTCATGCAATACAATATTGCGACGTGTTAATGTACGTTCAGGAAAGCGAACAGGATTATAATAAGCAGGATTTTGCACCATGCCAACCAATACTGCTGATTCTTCAACCGTTAAATCTGAAACAGCTTTGTTAAAAAAAGTTTTTGAAGCCGTTTTAATACCACTTGCATCGTATATGTACGGAATGGTATTTAAATACATTACAATAATTTCTTCTTTGGTATACCTGCGTTCTAGTTTTGCAGCTGTCACCCATTCTTTTAATTTGGTTATTGCCAGTTCGAATTTACTGCTTACAGTTGGGCGACCATATAAATTTTTTGCTAACTGTTGTGTAATGGTACTTCCACCACCGGATTCAGATTGTTGTAATATCAGCGTTTTAAATATTACACGCATTACACCCTTTGCATCGATACCACTATGATCATAATATCGGCGATCTTCAGTTGATACTAAAGCATCAATTAAATGCGGAGGTATTTCCTGAAAAGTTGCATTTGTTCTGTTTTCCCTATAAAAACGACCTAACAATTCACCATCAGAAGAAATAATTTGTGTAGATAAACTGCTTTGCGGATTTTCTAATTCTTCAAAAGAAGGCAGAGAACCAAAAACACCTACCGACAATAATATAATAAAAAGGGTAACCATACCGGCACCGATAAAAAATATTCGCCAAAACCATTTTATCTGTTTTTTATAAACAGAAAATTGCTCTTTAATCGACATGGTATTGTATTTATTCCTTTAAGTAATTATCTTGAAAATAAACTAGGTATCCCTCAACATCTTTCACTTTGAAGAATTGAACGTAATTCGATTTTGAAATCAGCATTGGCGTAAATGCTTCCTGTGTTAATTCATTATAAACTGCGGTATTATCTTTTATTGCGTTATAATAAATCATTGCTTTTTCAATTGTAGGAAACGATTTTACTAAGATTATGCTATTGTCTTTACCTAATAGTAATGAGCTGATTTTTAAATTATCGGTGCTGAAATTACTGCCGTTAAATGTGGCAATATTATTTTTCATGGTAGTCGCATTTTTGCCTGTTGAATTCATCACAAACATAAAATACTGTTCCTCAGCAGGGTTCAGCGTATAATTTGCTACAGGTGCTACCTTACCTGCGTCTTCCATTACACTGCCACGGCGCATATAATCCAGCATTTCCTGAGCCCGAATCCCAACTTCATGTTCAGGATATTTTAACGCAACTTTTTGTAAGCTGTTTTTAAACACTTCTACACTATCGGCATCAGCCAACGCATCCAGCATCTCAAATTTTGGTTTAAGCGGATTTATTTTAAATAATGTATCAGCTGCAACAACACGCGATTTAACTGTCGGGTAATCTTTTAACTGCAGCGCATCATACGTTGCGGCATAATATATTTCCAATGCATGTTTTTTCTCTTCCTCTCGTTTAAAATAATCAGGGTCGCTAATTATTTTGGCATAATCTGTTTCAGGATATTTTGATAATAACAAATTTTTATATTTATCCTGCTGCGGATTGGCAGTAAGCCTGTATAATTGATAAAGCGATTGCACTTCAAATGCGTTTGCGGGATAATTATTTACATTATCCTCAAACATTTCGATTGCTTTCGGTTTAATTTTAAAATTTTCTTTATAAATAATACCTGCTTTATATAAAGCTCCGGCAATTTTCGCATTGGATGCTGCCAATTGTTCCGGTGATTTTGGTAGACTTTGAATAATTTTTTCTGTGGTTACATTTTTGGCATTGAGGTCAATGGTTTTTTCTTCTGTAACTGCAACGTCTGCATTGCCATCATCACCAAAAGAACCTTTTTCACTTCTTCTCCAGTTGTCCTCTAGTTTTCGGGTGCCCCAGGTTTTTTTAAATTCAGAAAAACCGCGACTGCGCAAATTAGTATTGTAAAAATAAAAATTACCTTCGGCAGGATTAGCAGCTAATGTATTTACGTTGGTTGGATTTGTAATATCTGCAGTAGCAGAATCTACTTCCTCTTTTTCCGGAATTAGTTTAGCTAATTCTTTTTCTAAATCTTTATCGGATAATCCGGCCCAGTATTGTAATTTTTTTTCTGTTTCAATAATGGTTAATTCATCTACTAACAGTTTGAGATTATCTCGTAAACTTTTTACTTCATTATATCTTTCGTGCTGGCGTTCGAGTTGGTTGATGGTACTGTCGTAATACGCATAAGCCATTTTGTAATCTACATCTTCATAATATAAATCGGCTAAACGCAAATAACTCAAACCTTTTTGTTTGCTGTCAACGGTATTTCTCAACGATTTATTTAAATAATCGATACCGGTATTTTCATCTTTATTAGCTAAAGCAATATCAGCTAATGTGTAATAAATCAAACCGTAAAAATCTTTGTACTTTTCATCTTTCAGCAACGACATTAATTCATCCTTCGATTCGCCACCGGTGATACCAAAATTTGCCAGACTTAATTTTGCGATATTTAATTGCGCGTAAAACTCCATATCGTAATCGGGTTTACTATCTAACACAATTTTATAAGTTTCTAAAGCTTTATCAATATTTTTTTCGTTTGCATATAATTGGGCAAGAATAAAATTATAACGTGCAATCAGCTTTTTATCTTCTGTGTTTTTAAGTGCGTTCATTAATGGTTCTACAGCATTTGCCGCTTGGCCTTCTTTAATGTAACAATCTGCTTCAACCGCGTACAATTCGCCAATTAACCATTTCGGAAAATTTTCACGGCTTTTTAATACGCTGATTACAGTATGCGCATCACTAAATTGTTTTTTTTCAACTAAAGTCCTTGCAACCCATATACCTGCTTCAGAAGAAACGGGTTGGTGTTTCAATTTTTCAAAAAATGTTAATTCGCCATCTTCATCTTCAGTAATCCGTTTTGTTTTCGATTGCTTTTCTATGAGGTTGGAGTATTCGGAAATAATATATTGGAAAGAGGTTAATGCTTCATCATAATTGCGTTTGTAAAACTGCGATTTGCCGATAAGGAAATAGGAATCATCTACCCACTTACTTTTTTTGTGCATTTGAATCACAAAAGAGGTTTTTTTGATTACTTCATCCATAGCAGGTTGAACACCGGTTGCTTGTTCCTGGGTGCCATATTTGAAAACCGGTAGCAGTTCATCAAAATTTTCCGTCTGATCGGTCCAGAGGCTGGCTTCAGTTTCCTGCATGATGAGCCGGGCGTTGAAATACCCGTTATCACGCGCTATCAGGTCATCTACACTGCGTGTAATGATGTTTTGAGCATTGGTTTTGACAGGGAATATCGCTAAACCAAAAAAAAGAACTAAAATTGTAAGTATAAATATGACAGAATTTCGTTTCAAGGTAGTTAGTTTTATGCCGGATATATAACAGCTTTTCAGCAAAAATATTTTAAATAAAGCAAAAAATTTAGTGATTTAAGCAGTAATGGCGAAAGGTAACAAAAAAACAAGAAAATGGCTCGAAAGGTTGCGCACCAAATACAAGCTGGTGTTGATGCACGATAAAACTTTTGAGGTTCAGGCCTCATTGCGCCTGAGTCCGTTGAATGTGATCATTTTATCGAGCACTTTGTTCGTTGTGATTGGCTTTCTGGTATACCTCATCATTGTGTTTACGCCGCTAAAAAACCTGGTTGTGGGATTCAGTGAGGTTACTACCACCCGCCAGATAGCTGAAAACAACAAAATAACCGACAGCATGCTCACTGCCCTGCGGAGTTATGATATTTATTTCAATAACCTGCAAAAGCGCCTCAATGGCGAGATTGACACCCTTCCGCCAATCGACAGCCTAAGTAAAATTGATTACAGCCAGATTAAGGTAGGGGAAGCTTCAGAAGTGGATAAAGCCATGCGCGAGCAAATTGCCCGTGAAGACCTGTTTAACCTGACGGATGCTGATCCACGGGAAGCAACCGGTGAACAGAATCTGGAGTCGCTGCACTTTTTTCCTCCGCTCAAAGGCACCGTTACATCAGGGTTTCAACCGCGTGAAGGGCACTATGGTATCGACATCGTTGCTCCTGAAAATACGCCAATTAAAGCCTGCCTAGATGGTGTGGTTATCGATTCTTATTGGAATCTTGAAAGTGGTAACGTTATCATCATTAGGCATGACCATGGTTTAATAAGCCTCTATAAGCATAATAGTCAGTTATTAAAAAGGCCGGGTAGCAGCATCAGAGCCGGTGACGTAATTGCCATTATTGGAAACACGGGTGAAATGAGCACCGGTCCACATCTCCATTTTGAGCTTTGGCACGACAAAACGCCACTCAATCCAAAAGATTTCATTAACTTCAACTAAAATTTGATAAAACATGTTCGGCAATAAACAATCAAGCCCCCAGTCAGCACCTAATTCCTTCATTTCCAACAGGATAAATCACGGAACAACGTTCGAAGGCAGTATTATGAGCGATGGAGATTTGCGTATTGAAGGTATTATACGAGGAACCATTCATACCAAGGCAAAAGTTGCGATTGGCCCAACCGGACTAATTGAAGGAGATGTTCATTGCAAAAGTGCGGACATTGAAGGGAGAATTGTGGGGGATTTAGAAGTTAGTGAAGTTTTAACCCTTAAGTCGACCGCAATTGTTGAAGGAAACATTTATACTGCAAAAATTGTTATAGAAAACGGAGCGCATTTTGATGGTATTTGCAACATGGGCACCAAAGAAAGAAAACTAACCAATGCCTCAGCGCAATACGAAGAAGCCACAGTTTGACAGTTATTTCAAATATACCGGAATGGCATTTCAGTTGTTTGCCGGTATTTTTTTAGGTGTTTGGGGTGGAATGCGCATGGATGCCTGGCTTGGCACGAAACCATGGTTTACCGTAATTTTGTCTTTATTTGGAATTACTGCCGGTATGTATGCCGTGCTTAAAGATTTTATTCGGCCGGGGAAAAAAAATAAACCCAAACCGTAATTTTTTATCATTTGTAATTAAACAACATGTTAGGATTTTTAAAAAAATTTATACCCTTTGCATTTATCATTGCCTTGGTTTTGTATTTATTGAGTTTTGTTAACGGATTTGAAGAAGTGATGCCTTTTGCATGGATTTGTTTTGGATTATTTTTTGTTTTGGCAATAGTTACCTTTTATTTTTCCGCTAAAACCATGGCCCAAAAATTCAGCAATTTTATGGGTGTATTTTTTGTAAGTATATTCGCAAAATTAATTTTATCGGCAATTGTTGTTATGGTATATAAATCAGATCATGATACAACCGACGTTAATTTTATTATTCCATTTGCCATAATTTATTTTTCATTCTTGTTTTTCGAAACACTCGAACTGGTTAAACTCAGCCGTAAAATCGGTAATAACAACCCTCCTAAAAACGAACCGGCTAAGTAATGAAAAATGTATTATTGTTGATACTTTGTATTTGTTTAATCGGATTTACATCTGCGCAGCAAATTAATTTAGAAAGTTTTAACAATGATGTAATTAAATTTGAGGCTAAAAACATTGCGCTAAAAACAACTGTATTTGATGCTGCACCAACTCAAAATTATGATATAAAATATCATAGTTGTTTCTGGAATATTAATCCGGATACATTAATGATAAGTGGTAATGTATTTACAGCATTTGAATTAACAGAAAATACAGATGGTATTTATTTTGATGCCGGATTTAATTTAATAATTGATTCTGTTTTGGTAAATGAGTTACCCGCTACATTTGTTCGTGATTCTAACGCTGTAAAAATAAATTTTGGTTCTACCCTGGTAAGTGGCAGTATGTTGAGCACCCGCGTTTATTATCACGGAAATCCAGCTTCATCAGGTTTTGGCTCGTTTGTTAAAGGCGTAAATTCCGGTGGTAATATTATCTGGACATTATCCGAACCTTATGGCGCAAGCGATTGGTGGCCATGCAAACAAACGTTAAACGATAAAATTGATTCTGTAGATATTTTTGTTAATGCACCTACGCCCTTTAAAGCTGCAGGTCCGGGTTTATTGATAGATAGCATTCCGAATGATTCAGGTAAGATATGGCATTGGAAAAGTACATATCCGGTAGTTACTTATTTAATTGGAATTGCGGTAAGTACATTTGAAACATTTCAAGTGTATGCACCACATCACGAAGATTCCGTTTTATTTTATAATATGGTTTATCCCGAAAGTTTAGCCGATGCAATTTTTGGTGTGAATGCCATTATTCCTTCATTTGAATTATTTTCCGATATATATGGTGATTATCCTTTTGCAGAAGAAAAATACGGGCATATGCAATTTGGATGGGGTGGGGGAATGGAACATCAAACGATGAGTTCTGTTACACATTTTGGATACGACTTATTAGTGCATGAAATGGCACATCAATGGTTTGGCGATAAAATTACCTGCGCAAGCTGGAGCGATATCTGGTTGAATGAAGGATTTGCAACTTATAGCACCTGGCTGAGTTATGATTTTTCTGAGGACCCGAATCATTATTTTGAAGCTTGGTTAAGTGGAACAAGAAATACAATTGTTTCTAAACCTGATGGTTCTGTATGGATTGCAGATACTACATTAGTCAGCCGTATTTTCGACGGACGATTAACATATTATAAAGGCGGCTGGTTATTGCACATGTTGCGCAGTCAGCTTGGTGATGAGGATTTTTTTGCCGGTATAAAAAATTATATTACAGACCCGGATTTAATTTATGGCTTTGTGACAACAACCGATTTAATCTCACATCTCGAAGCCGCTGCAGATACATCACTCGCTGAATTTTTTTCTGATTGGTTTTATGGTGAAGGATTTCCAACATATCATATTTTGTGGGACCAAGATGAAAATGGATTTGTAACAATTGCCTTGGACCAGAAAACATCGAGCAATAAAGTTGATTTTTTTGAAATGGATGTGCCAATTCGTTTAAAAAGTGCAACGGATTCAATTGATGTTAAATTGAAACATGAAAAAAACGGACAGTTATTTTCTGTTCCTGTTGGATTTACTGTTGATGAAATTATATTAGATCCTAATATTCAATTATTGCATGCCAACGATTTAGTGGCACAAACGGATTTATCAAATGCACCCGTGCAACTCGTTATATACCCTTCACCGGTTTCAGATATTTTAACAATACAGTTGTTTTCAATGCAAGCAGATAATTATACGGTTACTGTTTATAATAATGCTGCTGAAAGTGTATTAATAACTAATATTTCAGGTGATGCAAATCAGGCCCAATTTACAATAGATGTAAAAACATGGCCTTCCGGTTTATATGTTATTGTTGTTACAAATAGTACAACAGACATCGTTCAAAAAATAATTGTTAATTAATAGTTTAACTCCGAATTGTAGTTTATGAAAAAGATTATGCTGCTTGGCAGTGGTGAATTAGGAAAAGAATTTGTAATTGCGTGTAAACGATTAGGTCAATATGTAATTGCAGTGGATAGTTATAATGACGCACCGGCACAACAAGTTGCCGATGAGCGTGAAGTAATTTCGATGTTAGACGGAGATGCGCTTGATTTAATTGTTAAAAAACATCAGCCAGATATAATTGTTCCGGAAATTGAAGCAATAAGAACAGAACGATTTTACGATTATGAAAAATGGGGCATACAAGTTGTGCCGAGTGCAAGGGCCGCAAACTTTACCATGAATAGAAAAGCCATTCGTGATCTTGCTGCAAAAGAACTAGGCTTGCGGACTGCAAATTATGCTTACGCCAATAGTTTTGAAGAATTAGTTGAGGCCGTTAAATCGATTGGGTTGCCATGTGTTGTGAAACCATTAATGAGTTCAAGTGGTAAGGGTCAATCAGTAATTAAAACGGAATCTGATATTATTAAATCATGGGAATATGCACAAAGCGGAAAACGTGGAGATATTGCAGAAGTAATTGTTGAAGCATTTGTTCGTTTTGATTCAGAAATAACTTTATTAACGGTAACACAACAAAACGGACCAACGTTATTTTGTCCGCCAATTGGTCACCGGCAAGAGCGTGGCGATTACCAGGAAAGCTGGCAACCTGCTTACATTAAACCGGAACATTTAGCAGAAGCACAAAATATTGCCGATAAAGTTACAGCAGCGTTAACCGGTGCCGGAATTTGGGGTGTAGAATTTTTTCTTGCACCTGAAGGTGTATATTTTTCAGAATTAAGTCCCCGACCACACGACACCGGAATGGTAACATTAGCGGGAACACAAAATCTCAATGAGTTTGAATTACATGCGCGTGCAGTGCTGGGTTTACCAATTCCGGAAATTGAATTATTAAAATGTGGAGCAAGTGCAGTTATTTTAGCTGAAGAAGAAAGTAATAACTTTATTTTTTCGGGTATTGAATCTGCAATAAAAGACACTAAAACAGATATTAAAATATTTGGTAAACCAACTACAAGAAAATACCGTCGCATGGGTGTTACTTTAGCATATGATAATCTGGATGCAGATGTAAATCTTGTAAAACAAAAAGCGATGGATAATGCAGCAAAGGTGCGTGTAGTAGCAAAAAAATAATTACTTCAAATAATTACATTTAATAAAAAAGGCAAGTCTTTTGAACTTGCCTTTTATTTTGGTTTTATGATTGTATTAATCGCCTAAATCGCTTAAATCGAAAGTATTCATAAATGATGTATCAAATACACCGGCTCTGAAACGTTCGTCTTTCATTAATTTTTTATGAAAAGGAATTGTTGTTTTAATTCCTTCAACAATAAATTCATCTAAAGCGCGTTGCATTTTTAAAATAACTTCTTCGCGTGTTCTTGCTTTGCAAATTAATTTCGCAATCATACTATCGTAATATTGCGGAATAGTATAACCGGCATAAACAGCAGTATCTACGCGCACGCCATGACCTTTTGGTGAATGGAAGCTGGTAATTTTTCCCGGACTAGGTGCGAAATTACGTTTTGGATCCTCGGCATTAATACGACATTCCATTGCGTGTAATTCCGGGAAATAATTTTTTCCTGAAATTTTTTCGCCCATTGCTATTTTAATTTGTTCTTTTATCAAATCAAAATCTACAACTTCTTCCGTAACAGGATGTTCAACCTGAATACGGGTATTCATTTCCATGAAATAAAAGTTGCGGTTTTTATCTGTTAAAAATTCTATTGTTCCTACACCTTCATACGCAATAGATTCAGCAGCTTTTACGGCAGCATCACCCATTTTTTTTCGCAGTTTTTCATCTAAAAAAGGAGAAGGACTTTCTTCCACTAATTTTTGGTGACGTCGTTGAATTGAGCAATCGCGTTCACTTAAGTGACAAGCTTTTCCATAACGGTCGCCTGCAACCTGAATTTCAATATGGCGTGGTTCTTCAATATATTTTTCCATGTACAAGCCATCATTATTAAATGATGCTTTGGCTTCCATACTTGCAGTTGAAAATGCGCTTTCCATTTCTGATTCATTCCACACTATACGCATTCCTTTTCCACCACCACCGGCGGTAGCTTTGACAATTACAGGGAAGCCAATTTTTTTAGCTTGTTTTTTCGCATCTGCAACATCTTTAAGCAAACCTTCACTACCCGGAATTACAGGAACACCGGCTTTTTTCATGGTTTCTTTTGCAGTTATTTTATCGCCCATTTTACGGATTTGATCCGGCGTTGGTCCGATAAATTTGATGCCGTATTTTGCACAAATTTCAGAGAACATATCGTTCTCACTTAAAAATCCATATCCCGGATGTATGGCATCGGCATTGGTAATTTCTGCTGCGGCCATAATTCTTGGAATACTTAAATAAGATTCTTTTGAAGAAGGTGGACCGATACATACCGCCTCATCTGCGAATCGAACAGGTAAACTATCTTTATCTGCTGTAGAATAAACTGCAACGGTTTTTATACCCATTTCTTTTGCAGTACGAATAATCCGCAGGGCAATCTCACCACGGTTGGCTATGAGTATCTTTTTAAACATTTGTCGTTTTATGAATTAACTAAATAGCTGAAAATAAATAGCTCCCGAACAGATGGGGAGCTAATTGCTAATTATTTAGGCTCAATAAGAAACAATGGCTGATCATATTCAACCGGACTTGCATCATCAACTAAAATTTTAACGATGCGTCCTGAGTGTTCACTTTCTATTTCGTTGAATAATTTCATTGCTTCGATGATACATAATTTGGAACCAACACTTATTTCGTCGCCTACTTTTACGAATACATCTTTATCCGGTCCGGGAGAGCGGTAAAATGTTCCAACAATAGGTGATTTAATCGTAATGGTATTTCCTGCTGCAGCTTCTTCTGATTTAGTAGTTTCTGCACCGGATTGTGATTTTTCCGTATTCGACGCCTGCTGAATTTGAGGCATAGCAACTTGTTGTTGCTGTTGCATCGGTTGCATCATAACCGGAACCTGATTGCTGTAAGTAGCAGCCAAAGCCGTTTTGATTTTTATACGAAAATCCTGATTTTCAATAGTGAGTTCAGCGATGTTGTTTTTGTTCACCATCCTGATTAACTCCTGAATTTCTTTAAAGTCCATAGTAAGGTTATTTTACACGTTCAACATATTCGAATGAGCGGGTGTCAATTTTAATAACATCCCCTTCTTCAACAAACAAAGGTACTTGAATATTTGCACCTGTTTCTACTGTTGCATTTTTATATGCATTGGTAGCAGTATTTCCTTTTACACCGGGTTCTGCATAAGTTACCTGCAAAATAATATGTGCCGGTAATTCACAAAACAACGGTTTTTCAGTGTCGGCATGAAACAGAATATCTATTTCCTGACCTTCTTTATAAAACTCTTTACCTTCCACCATTTCAGCATCTAATGTAACCTGGTCAAACGTTTCATTATTCATGAAGGTATAACCGGTTTCATCGTTGTAAAGATATTGAAATGTACGGCGTTCTACACGTACTATATTAAGATTTGCACCTGAAGGGAAGGTATTTTCAAGTGTTCTGCCGGTAGTAAGGCTTTTAATTTTAGTTCTTACAAAGGCATTTCCCTTGCCCGGTTTAACGTGCTGGAAATCCATAATTTGCCATACATCGTTATTTAAATCGATACAAAGGCCTTTTCTGATATCTGCTGTAGTAGACATAATTTGTTGAATGCAATATTTAGCGAAAATCACCTATGGAGTCGGTCCGACAATTTAGCAAACGGTGTATTTCTTGCTAATCCTTATATAATCAGCCTTAATAGGCCCATTTTATCAATGTTGAACCCCAGGTAAATCCTCCCCCAAAAGCGGCCAAAACAACGTTATCGCCTTTTTTGAGTAGTGGTTCCCATTCCCATAAGCATAAAGGAAGGGTACCTGCGGTAGTATTGCCAAATTTTTCGATGTTAATCATCACTTTTTCTTTTGGCAATCCCATTCTTTCTGCGGTTGCATCAATAATACGCAAATTCGCCTGATGCGGAACAAGCCAGGCAATGTCCTCACTTTTCAAGTTATTGCGTTTCATGATATCTTCAGCAACATCAGCCATGTTTTTAACTGCAAATTTGAATACAGTTTTACCTTCCTGGTAAACGGTATGTTCGTTAGCATCTACTGTATCGCGAGAGGCTGGTTTTAATGACCCGCCTGCTTTTTGATGTAAAAAATGACGACCTGAGCCATCTGTTTTTAATACAGAATCAACAATGCCGTTTCCATCAGTACTTGGTTCCAGTAATACAGCTCCGGCACCATCACCAAAAATCACACAGGTTGTGCGATCGGTATAGTTGATGATAGACGACATTTTATCTGCCCCAACAATTACTACTTTTTTATAAGTACCGGTTTCAATAAACTTGGCACCTGTAGTAAGGGCATACAAAAAGCCGCTACATGCAGCGCTGATATCGAAACTTAAAATATGATTACAACCTAATTTATCGCAAGCGATATTAGCTGTTGCCGGAAATGGCATGTCAGGCGTAGTAGTAGCTACCAGTAACATATCAATGTCGGTAGCCTTATTGCCGGTTTTTTCGAGCAAACCTTTAACTGCTTCCACAACCATATCGGAAGTGGCTAAACCTTCACCCTTAAGTATCCGGCGTTCTTTAATGCCGGTTCGTGTCATAATCCACTCGTCGGAGGTGTCTACCATTTTCTCGAGTTCGGCGTTGGTGAGCCTATATTCGGGAACATAACCGTAAACACCGGTAATTGCTGCGAGCGGTTTATTCATACTTTGGGTATTAATTAACTGAAAGTCCGTTTAGCGGATTAAGCTTTTTTCTCGATAGCAATTTTTCCTCTGTAGTTTCCACAATCAGAGCAAACACGATGACGTAACACCGGTGCGCCACAGTTTGGACAATTAGAAACGTTTGGCATATCTGCTCCGTGATGGTTGCGGCGCGTCAAAGTTCTTTGTTTCGAATGGCGTCGTTTTGGATTTGGCATTTTATTTAGTTTTTAATTTGTATTCAAATTATTTAAAATATCCCAGCGTGGGTCATTATTCTCATTGTTGTTATCTGTTTCATCAGGCATAGAACCCAACAATTTCAATATTTCAGGATCACAGCCGGGTTCACCATTGCGTAAATCAGGGTGAAGGCGTTTTATCGGCAGACTCAAATGCACAAATTCATAAATGATTTCTGCTAAGTCAAGCACCGACTCACTTTCGGGTATCCAGATTACCTCCTCATTGTCTACATCCTCTTCCCGTTTGTCACCCAGTTTAACATACAGTATATGATTACCATGTATCGGCATATCAAACGGCTGACCACAGCGGTCGCAATCGGTGGAAATTGTTCCTGAAACATCAAACTTAAGAACAAATAAACGCTCCTTTTTATCAAACTCAAGGTCGATGAAAACCTTGCCCTTGCTTACTTCGCTGCCTTCAAAATGGCTGAAAAATTGCTCCTCCAGTTCGAAGTTGAAGTGGTGCAATCCCAGCTTCATGCCCACAAAGGGGATTTGATATTCCCTCAACTCATTCACAGCAAGTGTTTTTTAAAAAGGCTGACAAAGGTAAGGAATGATAACTAATTATGGTAGTGTACAGTAAGAATAGATAGCAAAAACGGCTTTTTAGGGCAGTTTTTCTGTTAATTCCAATATTTGTTACATCACTTTGCCACGTTCGGCTTCAACATAAGTGCGTTTTAACGGATTTTTAGTGCTTTCAAGGTAAGCTTTTCGGTTATTGCAGATGTCGATTGCAGCGTAAATAGCATGCAGCATACTATCCGATGAAGCCGTATTTTTTCCGGCCAAATCATATGCCGTGCCATGGTCGGGTGAAGTGCGGACAAATGGCAACCCGGCCGTAAAATTGATTCCGCTGCCAAAACTCAGGCTTTTAAATCCAACCAATCCCTGATCGTGATACATCGCCAAAATGGCATCAAATTGCTGATAATTGCCGCTGCCAAAAAAACCGTCGGCACTAAATGGCCCTACTGCAAGTATCTTTTTATCCTGTGCTTCTTTAATAGCAGGGATAATAATATTTTTTTCTTCTGACCCTAATAATCCGTTATCACCGGAATGCGGATTTAGCCCTAAAACCGCAATTGTCGGGTTAAAAATGGCAAAATCCTGTTTTAGGGTTTGATATATAATCTGAATTTTCTGCAATATAAGTTCCTTGGTTATTGCACCGGCAACGTCTTTTAGGGGGAGATGATTAGTAACTAAACCAACGCGCAGGTTTTCATTCATGAGCATCATCACACTTTCTTTATTATTGGCTCTTGCATTAAAATATTCTGTATGTCCGGGATATTGAAAACCAACCGTATGCAAATTATTTTTATTAATCGGTGCAGTTACTAAAGCATCAATTTTACCGTTTATCAAGTCATCAGAAGCTGCTACCAGACTGGTTAAGGCCGCTTTAGCACCCACTTCAGTTTCCTGGCCGGGCGTTAAAATGATTTCTTCGGTAATACAATTTATGATGTTTACAGCCTTTGAGTTTGCCTGTTCCGGGGTATTACAGGTTGTATAGCTAAAAGCTTCCAGATTCATCATTTTTTTGTAAAAAGAAATGATGCGATTGGAACCATAAATCACCGGCGTGCAAATGCCCAGCATACGTTTATCTTCCAAAGCTTTTATCAATACCTCAGGCCCGATGCCATTTACATCACCCATCGTAAACCCAATTTTCAATTTATTATCCATCAACCCGAGTTAATTTGTAAGTGCGAAGTTAAACAATTGATTTGAACATGTTTTACCCGAAATTAAACCTGTACAGTAAATTTAAGGCACATGAAACATCTGTTTAAATTATTTATGTGTCTTGTGGTCTTGTGCTTAGCTTGCAATGTTTATAAAACACCTCCGCCACCACCATTGGATAGAAACTTCGATTACGATCCAAACTGTTCATTCAATGGCAATCTGAATAGCAAACAACGCTCCCGTATTTTCCCATTTAATAAATCCGAAAAAATTGTAATTGTTTCATTTGATGTGCATTTGGGAAAGCTTCCCGTTGTAAACAACATAATTGATACCGGTAAAATATCAGAGTATATTATTTTAAATAATGCACAAAACGATTCTTTAACGAATATTCTTTTAAATTATAATTACCCGAAAACAAATACAATTTCCGTTATATCAGAATCCTGTTATGATCCCCGTCATGCAATTTTATTTTATAATAAACACAACGATTTAATTGCTTATCTTGAATTGTGTTTTAGTTGTGGAGATTTTGAAAGCAACTTTGAAGCGGATTGGTTGGAACAGTTTTGCAGCGGTAAATATGATTTATTGGAAAGTTTTTTTGTTGAAGCAGGAATAACATATTTTGGCAATGCACATGAACTTGATATTATTATTAAAGAAAAAAAATAAAATCCTGCGAATGCAACTTTGTTTTAAATAATAAACTAAGCATTTATGCTTGCAAAGTTATAACTGATAAAATGCATTAACTTACCTAAAAACAAAAAGCACCTATTCTAAAACAGGTGCTTTTTCTTAAATCTAAAAATAGTTTATTCAATTATTAAAACCTCCGTTGCAAAGGCACCCGGTTTGCCTGCTTTTACAAAATAAATTCCGGCAGCAACATTAAGTTCAACTGCAATGGTATTATTTGCAGCAGAAAGTTTTTTAGTTTGTGTGGCTATTAATTGTCCGGTAATATCAGTAATTACAACATTAATTTCTCCACTTATTCCATCTAACTGAATGGTGAAATTGCCATTTCCCGGATTAGGATAAATGAATATTTCCGGTGTATTAATATTTTGAATGGCGATGTCCTGACAATCTACCGAAGTGCTTGCTGAAGTTGCTGTGCAGCCTTCCGCTGTTTCAATAGTTACCGAATAATTTCCATCTTCGGTAACTGAAATGGTATTATCACTTACGCCTGCAATTTCAACACCATCCAGAAACCAGGTATAAGTTGCACCGGCTATAAATGATACACTTAAATTACAATTCGAATTTGTTATAACAGGCACTGCAGGAGCAGGACTAATACCAATTGTTTTGGAAACACAAGTTGTGGTATTACATTCGCCAACAGCATTTAAATAATAGGTTGTTGTCGCAGCAGGATTAACCGTAATTGATTCACCTGTTCCAACTAAAGTTCCACCACAACTTCCACTATACCAATTCCAAACACCACCTGTTCCTAAGGCTCCACCACTCACACTTAATGTTGTTGATTCACCTGCACAAATTAAATCATCAGTTGCAATAATTGCATCTGCAGCAGAAGAAGCAGCGCAATCGGTATAAGCACAAATTGAAAATGAACCAAAATCATCATTACCCACTTCCCATAAACGTAATAAATAAGTTGTGCCTGGAGTACCTGTAATTGTAATTCCTGGCATCAAAGGCGCATAAGTACTTCCATCACTTACACAACCATCAGGATAACCACCCAATGCAGTGCAAATACCTGAATAAACTTTCATACCCATATTATTTACAACAGGTCCATTATCAGTATCAATAATAACATATCCTTCCGCAGGAATTGTCACACTAAACCAAATATCACCTTCACTTGGTCCATCGCATCCAACAGGTGCAATTACTGAATTAATAGCACCAACATTTGTTCCTGTAATAAAAATACAATCTTCATTTACCGGTAAAGTTGTAGCGGCACATGGCCAGTCGTTTACAGGAGGTAAATCGCACGCGCCTAAACAACCTGCATCATTTACTTCATCAAATATTAAAGCACCCGGCAAAGGTCCAAAACCTAATGCAAAATTTTTACCGTAACCGGTTAAATGACAATAACTCATTATTGTTCCGCCATCAGTTGGTTCAGGACCCGGATCACAACCACCTTCCGGTGTGTAACAATTATCAATAGCACCACCCGGCCACGAACAACTATGTGTATGCGGTGAACCTAAATTATGTCCCATTTCATGTGTAAATACATCAACGGTCCATGAGTAAGTTGGAAAATCTGAATAAAAATTATAAATATTACTGTAAGCGTAAGTATAATCTGAACACAAAGCCGGAACATATGCAACACCACCTAAATTTTCATCATCGTAAGTTACCAAATGTGCTAAATCGCCATTAAATAGTACACGATAATCTTTAAAATATTCCAGTGCATCTCCTGATGAAGTTGTTGGATATGGATCAGCACTTGTCCATACATATATTTCCGAAATAATATCTGTTATGCCTTCATTAAAATAAATGGTTGAGGAAACATTAAAAAATCCAACAATCTGATCTGCAGCTTGCACTGCACCACCTTCATCTTCATACATTTCAAAATCCGCTTCAATATAAACACGAACACAAGGATCGATAGCAGCCGCTGCAGCAGGGCCTTCCGGCATACTAATAGGTGCATCTGCATCAGGCGTTGCGCAATTTAACGGATTTGCAATTTTTAAATTTTTATCGCGATAAATTACATGTGTTGAAGAATTTTTTAAGTTTGAAAGAACAATATTACCCGCTGTTTTTGTTGAAATAATTCCACTGATATGATTATCAAAAAAACTAAATGCAACAAGTGAAGAATAATCACCTTTAATAATTCCACGATATTGTGCGCCTGCTGAATAATCAATCTGTTCACCTGAAGAGGTTACCACCTGAAAATCAGCAGTAAATAAATTTGAAGGAAATAATTGAACAGTTATTATTGCGCCTTCAAATGGTACATCCATTTCTAAAAATCCAAATTGGTTTGAAATAATTTGATGTAATTGTTCCACATCAACATTTAAATATGTGCGTTCATCAATAATATTATCATGCGCACTACTCATGAATGTGGAAATGCTAAATGGTGCAAAATTCGCCGGGGCAGTGTTTACCTTTTCCAGTTGCAACACCTCTGTTGCCAACGGACTGAAAGCAGTAAACGTTGTTGTTTGCCCTGAAACAATACGCAAGGAAAATAAAACAACTAATAAGCAGGAGTAAAACTTTAACATGGTAACATTTTTTTTGCAAATATAAAAAATATCGCCCTGCCCGTTTTGTTGTGGGCAATTTAAATGCTCATTGTTGATTTTTTGGAGCAGCAACATCCGGGTTCTTTGTTACATCCTTACCGGCTATCCATTCCGGCCGTGGATGAATCGTTAGCAACTAATAAACCATAATAAAATAATTCAATCTTCAATCAACAAATCCCCAAATCCTCCCACGGGCCTCCATTACTATCCGGGCTAGGTCAACTTAATTGCACTATTTTTAACTTTTTTTTAAAATCATTGTAAGCCTCAACGATTATTTAATTTCATCAATTAAATAAAATAAAAAGGTTCTGTTTACAGCCAAACCCGCAAACAAAACCTAACTTGGTGATATGAATAAAAAATTATAATTAATTCGGTTGCGATAAAATTAATCGCCCGAACTTGTACTTATTGATATACTATCTCCTGCTTTTGAATACATAAATTGGAAACTTCTTCCGAATTGATAACAGGAATAATCCAATAATAATTGCGTGTATTTTTTTCTTAAATCATTACTTTGTTTGTTATTACCAACCGAAAAACTCTTATCTGATATTGTATAAACATATCGTTTACCGGATTTAATTAATCCATCAGCAATTAATTCATCTTCAATAACTTTTTGAAAGGTTTCCTGCTTGTCACAATCGTAAGTTGCAAATACCTGTACGCCGTTACTGTCACAAAAAATATTTCCGGCTGTGGATGACGTATTTGAACCGGAATTTGAGCTTGAACTCGAGCTTGAGTTTTTATTTGAATTTTTGCCTGATGTTGTTCCTACACTGCCATTATTACTTGTAGAAAAAGAATAGGTGTTTGTTATCACATCATTACTGTCGCTGGGATTTTCAATTGTAGTTGACGACATAGAATATCCGTTTCCACTGCTAACCGTTACTGTTGTTTTGCGTTTGTTTGTATCTGCCGGCATTGTAGATGGAATAACCGTTTCAGGCAATTCAGGCAATACGTTAATCGCTAAATTGTTATCGTCAAAATTCAACAACGTTAAAGGTTGTTCCGGACGAATTTCTTTTTTTAATACCGGAATGTCCTTATAAGTGGCGGAAGATTTATTATTATCAAGTGAAAACAAAATTACTGCTGTTGTTATGATGGTTGCTATTCCTGTTGTCATAAAAATAATTTTAGTTGTTGAAAAAAGTGTTTTTAATGTAAACACAGTTGCCGGTTGTGCAAGAACAAATTTTTCAATGCCGGAAATATCTATTTCAACAGGCATGTTTTTTATGCTGTTAAATACTTGATTAATGTCCGGTTTATGTTTCATAACTCAAAATAAAAAAGTGAATAATTGTCCTGCTTTTGCATAACTTATTTTATGTTCAGGTTCATCTTCCAATAATGATTTAAGTTTTTGCCTTGCGCGGCTAAGCCGTGTTTTTGTGGCATTTTCGTTCGACGATTGAATAGCGGCAATTTCTTTAATACTATATCCGGTAATTTCAAAAAGAATAATGGCCTCTTTATCCTTTTCCGGTAAAGTATTTAAGGCTTTATACAAATAATGAATATCCATAGCTAGTTCAGGATTATTTGTTGTAGCATTTAATTTACTAAATGCTTTTTCATTGTAAATCCCACTGAATTTTCGCCTGCGTAAAACATTATGCATGATGTTATTCGCAATACTGATCATAAATGGCAACAACTTTTCTTTGTCTTTTAAACTCCCGAAATGTTGCATGGTTTTTAACAGGGTGTCCTGTACTAAATCCTGTGTTTCCATAATGCCATAGGCATGACTACTACAGTATCGCACAAACCGTTCATGAACCGGTTTATACAATGCTAAAAATTCATCATGTGTAGCTACAAGCATCTATTCAATTTATCGGATTGCCACTCTTATAGAAACGTAAAAATGTAAAAGGTTACACGGTGGTAAGTATTAAATCCTTTTCTTTGCAAAAATAATGCGTAATCACTTCCAACATAATAAAGCATTCGGTCAACATTTTTTACGCAGTAATGATACTGCATTGCAGATTGTAGAAGCGTTGCAGCCGCTCCATCTCGCAAAAAATATATTGGAAATCGGCCCCGGTTTGGGCGTATTGACGCAATATTTAAAAAAAATCCCTGAAAAAAAACTGTTTGTCTCGGAAGTCGACCGACGGATTATCGACATGTTAAAAACTGAACAACAGTTTCCTGAGTCTCAGATTTTAGAAGGTGATTTTTTAAAACTCAATTTAAAATCACTCGTTGGCGAACCGTTTTTGCTGATTGGAAATTTTCCATACAATATCAGTTCGCAAATTTTATTTAAAATGCTCGACAACCTTGAACTGGTGCCACTTATGGTGGGGATGTTCCAAAAGGAAATGGCATTGCGTGTTGTCGCAAAACATGGGAATAAAGATTATGGCGTAATCAGCGTGTTGGTCCAGATTTATTACGATTGTGAATATTTATTCGAACTGGAACCAATTGCTTTCGATCCTCCCCCAAAAGTGCATTCAGCAGTAATACGACTGACCAAAAAATCGGATCCCGGTCAGTTTAACCCTGTTTTGCTTAAATCGGTGGTAAAAGCAGGTTTTAACCAGCGAAGAAAAAAATTGTCTAACGCACTATCACCGGTTCATGGCGCTAAAGAAGCAGCAATCCGCCTTAATTTTGCCGATAAACGAGCAGAACAGTTGAGCGTTCAGGATTTTATTCTGTTGAGCAACAGTATCGAAAACTAAAAAACAATGTCGCAAAAGAAAGTAATAGTAACCGATTTTTTGCACCCTTATATGGCCGAATGGCTTATTGGCAGAGGGTTTCATGTAGATATACAACCTGAAATTAGCAATGAAGCCCTTTTTGAAATCATCGATCAATACGAAGGGTTGGTGCTTTCAACTAAAATTTTGGTTACGCCCAAATTGCTTGACAAAGCTGTAAACCTTGAATTTATTGCGCGTGCCGGTAGTGGAATGGAGAATATTGACGTTGCCTATGCCCAATCAAAAAATATCATCGTTGTAAATTCGCCGGAAGGCAATGCCAATGCGGTTGCCGAACATGCTGTGGGTATGTTGCTGGCCTTGATGAACAATATTGTCCGCGCCGACAATCAAATCAGGAATGGTATCTGGCAACGCGAAGAAAACAGGGGAGAAGAAATAGCAGGGAAAACCATCGGTATTATCGGCTACGGCCATACAGGCAGCCGTTTTGCAACTAAGTGGAAAGGTTTCGAAGTAAGCGTTTTGGCACACGATAAGTATAAAACCGGTTTTGGAGATGATTTTGTGAAAGAAGCCGGAATAAACGAAATTCAGCAAAAAGCGGACATTCTATCCTTTCATTTACCACTAAATCAGGAAACCCATCATTATTTTAATTCGGCATTCATCAATGGTTTTGCAAAGCCAATTTGGCTCGTTAATGCTTCCAGAGGAAAAATTGTCAACACGGCTCACCTGATTTCGGCTTTGGACAACAAAAAAGTTATTGGTGCCGCTTTGGATGTGTTTGAAAACGAAAAATTTTATGAACTCTCCGGCTCCGATCTTGCCAACATGCAAAATTTAACTAAACGACACAATATTATTCTTACCCCGCACGTTGCAGGCTGGACGCACACTTCGCACCTGAAGTTGTCGAAAATACTGGCTGAAAAGCTTGATGCACTTGGCATTCAAAGTGTTAATTGACAAAAATATGGCAGTAATCTGACCGGTGCATGACGCACATTTTTATTTACTGTTATACTTTTGTTTTCAATTATTTACATAATTTAGCGACTCTTAACAAAATTTTAAACTTTTGGTCTATGAATAAACTCCTTTACGCACTCGTCGTATTAGTAATGTGTGTGGGTTCTGCAATCGCTCAGTCGGGTGAGATCCAGGGAAAAGTTGTAAACGGCAAAGGCGAAGGAATTCCTTTCGCAAACGTAGTTGTTTACAAAAACGGAGTCCTCGAAACCGGTGCAACCACCGATTTTGACGGAAAATACTCCATTCCTGCCCTCGAACCGGGAACTTACGAAGTAGAAGCTTCCTATGTCGGATTAAAACAAAGACTTACCGGAATTACCGTATCGCAAGGTATTGTATTCCTTCCTGACTTCATCCTGAGTGACCAGGTGCTCGAAACCGTTGTGGTTAAATACGAGGCACCTTTGGTTGATAAAGGAAATACCAGCACCGGAGGTGTGGTAACGAAGGAAGACATTCAAAAAATTGCCACACGTAACGTTACCTCAATTGCGGCAACAAAAGAAGGGGTTTACCAAAGTGATGAAGGTGGTGGATTGAACATCAAAGGTTCTCGTGGTGATGCTACGGAATATATTATTGATGGTGTTCGTGTATCCGGTTCATTAAAATTACCTCAGGATGCCATTGAGCAGTTAGAAGTTATCACCGGTGGTGTTGACCCTAAATACGGTGATGCAACAGGTGGTTTCATTACCATCACTACACGTGGACCTGCAAAAAACTACAATGGTAGCGTTGAGTTGGCAAGTTCTCAATTTCTTGATCCTTATGGATACAATCTGGCTTCTGTGTTTTTATCAGGACCAATTGTTGTAAAAAATAAAGGCACCGATTCTGCTCAAGCTAAATTTGGTTTCTTCCTCGCGGGTGAACTCGAAATGGAAAAAGACCCTGACCCTTCAGCAATCGGCAACTATATTGTTAAAGATGATGTATTAAGCGACCTCGCGGAAAATCCTTTACGCCCTTCAGTAAGTGGTCTCGGATTTAATAAAAATTCCGAATTCCTTACATTGGACGATTTGGAAAAAATCCCTTATCGCGAAAATACTTCTAACTACGGTGCTTCCGTATCTACAAAATTTGATTATAAGTTTACACGCAACACCAACGTGCAATTAGGTTTAAGCTGGAGAAAATTCCATGGCAATACCTATAGCAGAAACTTTGCGTTGATGAATGCTGAAAATAACCCGGTTGATGATCAAAGCACTTACCGCGGATATTTACGTTTTACACAACGTTTTCCGGAAAAACGCGCAGTAGAAGGTGAAGAATCTGTAATCGGTAATGCATACTATTCAATTCAGGTAGATTATACCAAATTTATCTCTACCCGTCAGGATGGTGACCATGGTATGAATCCTTGGGCTTATGGTTATATCGGTTCATACAATACTTACAAAGCACCGGTATATTTTTATACTACTGATGAAACAACCGGTTTAACAGGTTGGACTTTAGTTGGTTACCAGGATACATTGGTTGAATTTACGCCGGGTGCATCTAACCCTGAACTTGCTGAATACACTACAGAATTTTATGAAGGCAGCAGCGTTGCTCCTTCAAGTTTATTCGATATCCAGTTAGGTGGTGGTTTATTAAATGGTGAATCTGCATCATTATTCTTATCTACATATAATATGTGGTATAATAAAGGTGTTCCTTGGTTCAACTATTCAAAAGCTGATCAGGATCAATACAGTTTAAACTTTGCAGCGTCGTTGGATGTTAAAAATCCAAACTCTAAAAAAATCGGAAAACACGCTATCGAATTCGGTTTTGAATTCCAACAGCGTATCGAACGTTTTTATGGTGTAAACCCTATCGGCTTATGGACAATTGCTCGTCAGTTAACTAACAAACACATCTTAACACTTGATACCGACAATCCAATTTTAGTTATTGATGGTGAAGAATATACTTATGATGAATATTTAAGTACACCGGGTTTATATTTCGGTGAATTTGATACCATCACTTACAACCGTTTATTATTAGAAGATGATCAGGCTTATTTTGATCAGCAATTACGTGATAAATTAAATTCATTAGGTTACAATATTGGTGAGTTAGACTATATTAATATAGATAACCTTCCTTTAGATGTTTTCTCAATGGATTTATTCAGCGCAGATGAATTATTAAATCAGGGTAGCTCATTAGTTGGTTACAACGGTTATGATTACCTCGGTAATAAAGTAAATGGTGTTGTTTCTTTTAACGACTTCTTTACACAGGAAGAAAACGGATTTAAAACGCGTCCTATAGATGGTTTCAGACCGGTGTATACTGCAGGTTATATTCAAGACAGGTTTAACTTTAACGATATCGTATTCCGTGTAGGTGTGCGTGTTGACCGTTATGATGCTAACCGTAAAGTATTAAGAGATAAATACTCATTATATGATGTTTATTCAACAGCGGAAGTTGATGGTTCATTTAATCCAAATGGTTCACATCCGGGAAATATTGGTGAAGATTATGTAGTGTATGTTGATGATTTCAACAGCCCTTCACCTACAATTTTAGGTTACCGTAATGAAGATACCTGGTATAATGCAGATGGTCAGGAAGTTGCTGACCCTAACGTTATTGCTGTTACATCTTCAACAGGTACAATTACACCTTTCGTTGTTGATCCTGATGCAAACATTAAGGATGAAAATTATGACCCGAATTCTTCTTTTGAAGATTATACGCCTCAAATTACAATCATGCCTAGGATTGCATTCTCATTCCCTATTTCTAAAGTGGAAGACAGAGAAGCATTATTCTTTGCACATTATGATATCTTAACACAACGTCCTCCAACAGGAACAAGCACAACTCCTGCTGATTATTATTTCTTCCTTGAAAATGCAGGTGCATTATTAGATAACCCGGATTTGAAACCTGAAAAAACAATCGATTATCAGGTTGGTTTCCAACAACAGTTATCCTCATCATCTGTTATCAAAATATCTGCATTCTATAAAGAATTGCGTGATATGATTCAAATTATCAACGTGCCTTACGCTTATCCATTAACGTATACTACCTATGGTAATATCGACTTTGGAACTGTAAAAGGTTTATCGGTATCTTATGATATTGCACGTCGTACTCGTAACCTGAAATTATCAACCAGCTATACTTTACAGTTTGCTGACGGAACAGGTTCAAGTGCAACATCTCAGGTTAACCTTGTTGGTGCCGGTCAACCAAACTTAAGAACAATTATTCCTTTATCATACGACTCACGCCACAGCTTAAAACTCGTTTTAGATTATCGTTTCGAAGATCCGGATGGTTCACAACCGGCTTGGTTAGACAACGTTGGTTTAAACGTAACATTTAACGCTCGTTCAGGTGAACCTTATACTCGTCAGGCTAATGCCATCCCTACAGCGCAGTTCGGTGTTCAAAACCGTTCTACATTAGATGGTGCTATCAACGGTTCCCGTTTACCTTGGCATTATCGTACTGATATTAAATTAGATAAAGCTTTTGAATTTGGTTTAGGAAAAGCTGAACGCCCTGTATCAATGGACGTTTACCTCTGGGTTCAAAACTTATTAGATGCAGAAAACGTAATTGCCGTTTACGGTTACACAGGCAACTCGTTGGATGATGGTTACCTTACATCTGCTGAAGGTGTTGAAGCTATCAGCTCACAGGTTGACCCTGCATCATTTGTTGACTTGTATACTGTTAAAATGATGAACCCTGATAATTATAGTATTCCTAGAAGAATTCGTTTAGGTGTTTCATTTGATTTCTAATAATAAAAGTTAAACTGGTAGATATGTATAAAAATAAATTTAGTTGGATGTTAATTCTGTTCATGTTCATTGGCTTGAATGTTCAAGCTAAGGAGAATATGGGTATAACAGGAAAACGAACCAATGCCTATGCAAAACTGAACGCCGGTTGTGCGGATGCTACAACTCAGGTGGATCTCGACATCAATAACGTAAGATGTCGTTTATTGGGTGCCGGCGATTTTTGGTGGGACCTTGATAATGATGCGAAATACGAAATTCCTAAAGTTGACCCTACAACAGGTGCAATTCCTGTAAGCTCTAGCTTTGCAGGTGCTCTTTGGATTGGTGGTATTGATGCAGGTGGACAGCTTAAAATTGCTGCACAAACCTACCGTCAGAGCGGTAACGACTTCTGGCCTGGACCACTTGATGCTGACGGAACAATTGAAGAAGCTACCTGTAACGCTTATGACCGTCACTGGAAAATTAACAGAACAGATATTGATGATTTCTTTGAAACAATTTTATCTTATGGCGGAAATCCCGGAGTAACTACTACACCGGCATTAATTCCGGAAGGTGAAATTCCATCTATTATTCGCGAATGGCCGGGTGTTGGTAACCAGTACGCAACCGGAAAAGCTGGCGAATTATTAGATGTTCAAAAAGATTTAGCTCCGTTTGTTGACGTAAATTTTGATGGTCTATATTCTCCTGAATTAGGTGAATATCCTGATATTGATGGTGACCAGGCAATTTTCTGGGTGTATAACGATAAAGGTAATATCCATACCGAATCAGGTGGAGATGCTATCGGTATTGAAATCCAGGCTTTAGCTTTCGGTTTCCAAACTAACGATGAAATCAACGACATGACGTTCTATCGTTATAAAGTAACCAACTACGCAACTACAACACTCGACTCAACTTATTTTGGTCAGTGGGTTGACTCCGACTTAGGTGCTTTTGATGATGACTGGGTTGGTTGCGATACTGTATTGTCGTTAGGTATGTGTTATAATGGTGACTTAAATGATGGTCCAACTTCTCCAAATTATGGTGCTAATCCACCTATTTTTGGAACTGACTTTTTCCAGGGCCCTATCAAATATATTTTAGATGACGGTGTTATTGTTGATAGCGTTCGTCTCGGAATGTCAGCATTCTTATATTATAATAATGACTTCTCCGTAATCGGTAACCCTGAGGTTGCTGCACATTATTACGGTTATATGTCAGGAACATGGAAAGACGGTTCTCCTTTCACAAAAGGTGGAAACGGATACGGTGGAACTGAATTATCAAATTATATATTCCCAAGTGATCCTTCTGACCCTACAGGTTGGAGTGAATGTACTGAAAGCAACCCTGCGGCTGACCGTCGTTATTTGCAATCATCAGGTCCTTTCAAATTATTGCCTGGTGCAAAAAATGAAATTGTAATGGGTGCTATCTGGGTTCGCCCTCCGGTATCGGGTGGTTGTCAAACTTCATTTGATTTAGCACGTTTAGCTGACCAGAAAGCACAGGCTTTATTTGATGCAGACTTCCAGTTAATTGGTGGTCCTGATGCTCCGGATATGGACTTGCGTGAATTAGATCAGCAGGTTGTTATTTCACTTACAAACGGCCCAACTTCAAATAATATCGGTGAAAGTTACCAGGAAACAGACCCACTTATTGTGAGTATTGTAAGCCAGTTACCTGACAGCGTTATTGAAGCAAATCCGGGATTAAATGATACTACCTATAATTTCCAGGGATATAAAATTTATCAGTTGGAAAATTCACAGGTATCACCTTCTGAATATACTGATGTAACAAAAGCAAAATTGATTTATCAGTGCGATTTAAAAGATGATGTAATTAAAATTGTTAACTACAGTTTTGATGTAACCATCGGAAGTGATGTTCCTGAATTAATGGTTGAAGGAAACAATGAAGGTGTTAAACATACTTTCCTTGTAACTGACGATGCATTTGCTGAAGGTTCAACTAAACTAATCAACTTCAAAACTTATTACTTCTCAGTTGTATCTTATTCTTACAACAACTTCAGTGATTATGAACCAACTGATCCTAACTCTCAGAAACGTCCGTATCTTGAAGGAAGAAAAAATATTAAAATTTATACAGCAATTCCACACAAACCGGATCCGGAAAATGGTGGTATGGTGTTAAATGCTGAATATGGTGATGGTCCGGATATTACTAAAATTGAAGGTATCGGTAATGGTGGTAATTTCCAGATATTAACTGAAGAAACTGTTAATTCGTTAATTACTACTGCTCCAACAATTAAAGAGCCAATTTATAAAGGCAGAAATGCACCAATCGACGTAATGGTTTACGATCCGGTTCGTTTACCTGCTGCTGATTTTGAATTGAAATTAATTGACTCAACAAATTCAAGCCCGATTAATCCTGATAGTACCTGGTGGGTTTTAACTAACCTTACTGATGGTAATATTGTAGTATCAGATTTCCCTATAAATATTGTCAACGAACAGGTTATTCCTGAATGGGGACTTTCAGTTACGGTAAAAAATGTATTTGATCCGGGTGGACAAACCGTTAGTGGAACCTTTATTGAAAAGGAAGAAAATAACGGATTTATTGATGCAACATTAACCTATGAAGATCCAAATAAACAATGGTTATTAGGTGTGCCTGATAATGATGGTACCATTTTAGACTGGATTCGTTCAGGTATTGCAGTGGATGGTGCTTTTGCCGATGTATTACCTAACCCTGACGAAAATCAGGTGTTTGAAGGTGTGCTTGGCGGAACTTGGGCGCCTACAGAAATTGTAGCATTCAATACCGGTGATGTACCTTATATGCCATTGCGTTCAATCACAGGTTTAAGACCTCAGATTCCACTTGAAGAAACAATAGGTGTAGATGTGGTATTTACATCAGATGTAAGCAAATGGTCTCGTTGTATTGTTGTGGAAAGTGGTGAATGTACTACCGTTCGCGATGAAGATAAACTGGATTTACGCCAATTACCTGCTGTTGATGCAACAGGTGCTGTAGAACCGGGAACAGAAAAAGGTTTCTCTTATTTCCCAGGTTATGCAATTGATGTTGAAACAGGTCGCCGCGTAAACATTTTCTTTGGTGAAGATGGTTGTTCAGGTCAGCCTGACGGTCGCGGAAAAGATATGGTATGGAATCCTTCTTCTACTTTCTTTGACGAAACATTTAATCCTGTTTATGGTGGTAAACACTATTTATATGTAACTAAATCAACATATGATGGTTGTGCTGCTATCCATGATTCATTAGAATGGATAGGTGGAGTTAAACCTGAAACATCTGTTTACAAAGACATCTTTAAAAATGTGGTTTGGATTTCAATGCCTTTCCTTGCAGAAGGTTACTCTTCTGAAGTAGGTAAACCTTTTAACATACCAACTAAAACAACAGTAAGTTTAAGGGTTACTAAACCATACTTGTCGTATTTTGTAACAGGCGAAAACTTAGGTTCACCTTTATATCGTTTCAGCACTGCAAATCTTGCAGCCACTGTAAATGATGAGGCAACAGCAAGTAGTGCGCTTGATTTAATCAGAGTAGTTCCTAACCCTTATTATGCATATTCTGCATATGAAACAAGTTCACTCGACAACAATGTGAAAATCACTAACCTGCCTGCACAATGTACGGTTTCGATATTTACATTAGATGGAACTTTGATTCGCCGTTTTGAACGTGATGTAACAACTGATAATACATCAGGTGGTTCATTGAACTCTAAATCAAATAACCTCGATTCATCAATTGACTGGGATCTTAAAAACGAGAAAAATGTACCTGTAGCAAGTGGTATGTATATTATACATATCGATGCCGGTTCACTCGGAGAAACCACTGTTAAATGGTTCGGCGTTATGAGACCTATTGACCTGGATACATTCTAAAACCTGAAACACTAGACCAAAATGAGAAAACTTTTAATAGCTTTTACGATAATGATGCCTGCTGCATTGATAGCAGGAAATCCCGACCGTTCGGGTGAAGCAGGTGCTTCAGAATTATTGATCGATCCATGGGCACAAAGCAGTGGTTGGTATGGCTTAAATATTTCTTCCGTTCAGGGAGTGGAAGCACCAAATATCAACGTTGCCGGTATGTCGTTCCTTGATGGCTCCCAATTGGAGTTTTCAAGAACAGAATGGCTTGTTGGTACCGATATCAGCCTCAACACTTTTGGGTTTGCCCAAAAAATTGGTGATGGCGCAATCGGTTTAACACTTACTTCTATGGACCTCGGTGAAATTGAAGTAACTACTACCGATAACCCTGATGGAACAGGTGCTTTTTATAAGCCACGTTTCAGTAATCTTGGTTTATCGTACTCTAAAAAATTCGCCGATTACCTGAGTGGCGGTCTTACCGTTCGTGTAATTACCGAAAGTATTTCCGACGTTAAGGCAATTGGTGTTGCCATGGATGTAGGAATTCAATATATCACAGGTAGTGAAGCCCACCCTGAACAAATTAAAATGGGTATCGCCCTCAGAAACGTTGGAACTCCAATGAAATTCAGTGGCGATGGTCTTAGCTTCAGAGGAAATGTTCCGGATGGCGATTATTCAATGACCCAGGATTTCCGTTCAGAAAGCTTCGAATTGCCTTCTTTACTCGCAATTGGCGCTTCTTACGATTTCTATTTTGGTCAAACTAACCGCCTTACTTTGGTTGGTAACTTCACATCTAACTCGTTTTATAAAGATCAGTTCGGTGCAGGTATGGAATATGCACTGAAAGTGAAAAATACTGAAATGTTTATGTTGCGCGCCGCTTACCGCTATGAAAATGGTATCACCAGCGACATTGACCGCACCAGTGCCAACACAGGTATTGCTGCCGGTATCACTTTCCAGTATCCAATCGACGATTTAGGCCAAAACCTCGTAGCATTAAATTATTCTTACAGAACATCATATCAGTATGAAGGCTCACATTGCTTTGGCCTTCGTTTGAGCTTCTGATAAAATTCTTTTATAACTTTGCGGAAACGTTTCTGAACAAGGAACGTTTCTTTTTTTTTATTTTAAACTTGACCATATGGCTGATACTATCTATTTGAGTAAAGAGGGAATGGAAAACCTAAAAGTGGAAATCCAGGAATTGAAAACGAAGGGTCGCGCTGAAATGTCACGACAAATTAAAGAAGCCCGTGAAAAAGGTGACTTGTCGGAAAACGCTGAATATGACGCTGCGAAAGAAGCTCAGGGCTTAATGGAAATGAAAATTGCCAAGCTGGAAGAACTGCTCATGAACGCGCGTTTATTAGATGAGTCTAAAATTGATACCTCAAAAGTATCTGTATTTACCACTGTTAAACTGCATGATACCAAGTTTAAAAAAGATATTAAATACACCTTGGTATCTGAAAAAGAAGCCGATATTAAAACAGGCAAAATATCAGTAACTTCTCCAATTGGAAAAGGATTATTGGGCAAAACAGTCGGTGAAACAGTCAAAATTACTGTTCCTGCCGGCGAAATTGAATTTAAAATTTTAGAAATTACGATCTAATTATGCCTACTATTTTCAGCAGAATTATAAGCGGAGAAATACCTTGTCATAAAATTGATGAAAACGAACGCTATTTCGCTTTTCTTGATATCATGCCATTAGCTCCCGGTCACGTATTGGTAGTTCCTAAAGTTCCTGTTGATTATATTTTTGATTTGGATGATGATTTACTCGCAGGCATGTTGCCCTTCGCAAAACGCATTGCACATGCCATGGAAAAAGTAATTTCCTGCGAACGTATCGGTATTTCTGTAATCGGGCTCGAAGTTCCGCATGCACATATTCATCTGATTCCTTTGCGCACAATGGATGATATTAATTTCAGCAGACCAAAATTGAAAATGAGTAGTGCCGAACTTGCCCAAATAGCCGCAAAAATTATCAGCAACCTCGAATAAATTATTTTACTTTATTCGGATTAGCCTGGATAAAATCATTCCAGTTTTTAAATTGTTTGCCGGTAACCGCAATTTTTTTAGAAGCATTGTAGTGACAAACTGCAACGGCAAGTGCATCGGTTTCATCAAAATATTTTGGCAATTCCGTAAGGTTTAGTGTCGACATTAACATTTTAGCCACCTGCTCTTTGCTGGCATTTCCGCGACCGGTTATACTTTGTTTTATGCGGCGCGGACTATATTCCGTTACATCCAGCGATTTACTTGCTCCTGCAACAATAGCGGCGCCTTGAGCCCTGCCGAGTTTGAGCATCGATTGCACATTTTTTCCAAAAAACGGGGCTTCAATTGCCATCGAAAGTGGCTGGTAAGTATCAATCAGCGAACATAATTTTGTATAAATAATGCCTAACCGTACAAAATGATCATCGGTTTTTTTTAGCATAATTACCCCGTTAATCAATATTTTGATAGTATTTTTATCGGCACAAATTACACTGTAACCCAATATATTTGTTCCGGGGTCGACCCCCATAATGATTTGTTGTTTAGAATTTACCGACATTCGCCTTCGAATTGAAAAATAAAAGCAATAAAACGATTTTCTGGTCCGTTGCCATAAAAGTAACGGTTTTTGCACTATTGCTGTTTGCGCTTTATAAACAACTATATCTCAATAAAGAAGCAAAAACAATCCCGCAACAATTATCAAATATCGATACCGGCAAACTGTTTTTTTATTTAATCATTCTTTTTTTCCTCATGTTGCTCAACTGGGGAATAGAAGCGTATAAATGGAAATTTCTTGTCCAAAAAATAAATCCCATCAAATTACAACGCACTTTCAAAGCAGTTTGGACAGGCGTAACACTCGGATTATTTACCCCAAACCGGGTTGGTGAATTTGGTGGCCGTATTTTATATGTTCCACGTAAATTCCGAATTAAAGCCGTAATTGTTTCTCTCATCGGTAGTTTTAGTCAGAACATTGCTACCATATTTTTTGGTGTGATCGGACTTATCATTTATCTCCACCAGATAGAACAAATCACTTTATCCGTAACCTTTGCTGTAGGGCTTGTAAGTGCCATTACAATTGTACTGTTGCTCATGGCTTATTACAATCTCGACGTGGTAGTTCAGCTTTTTAAGCGAAACAAGTTTTTAAAACGGATTTATCCTTATACATCTATATTAGGAGAATATCATTCACGAGAGCTTACAATCATACTGCTGCTTGCGTTTTGGCGTTATTCTGTATATACGGCACAGTATTTGATTTTTCTTAGATTGTTTGGGGCAGAAATAAATTTATTGAACGGAATTGCAGCAATCGGTGTAATCTATCTGGCCCAAACGGTGATACCAAGTTTTGCAGTGGTTGAGTTGTTAACCAGATTACCGGTAGCCACATTGATATTTTACAATTATGGCATACCAATTGGAATAACACTGGCAGCAACAACAAGTATTTGGATTTTAAACCTGATATTACCGGCAGTTTTAGGATATGTTTTTATTATCAGATATAATTTTTTTAAAAACAGACAATCATGATTAAACCAATTTTAATTACAGCACTTTCGTTCGGAACTTTATTATCCGGAGATGTGGATGAAACTATGCCATCACGAATTATGCCTGCAAGTGAAACATGCGAAATTCCGCATATGGCTTTTCAGGCCGGTGAATCACTTACATATAAAGTTTATTATAACTGGGGTAGCGTTTGGCTAAGCGGTGGAGAAGTATATTTTAAATTAACAAAAGAAGATTATAAAGGCAAACCTGTTTTACATGCATCAGGGGAAGCTGTTAGTTATAAATCTTTCGACTGGTTATTTAAAGTGCGCGATAAAGTGGATACCTATATGAATGAAGAAACTTTACAATCGTATAAGTTCAGTCGCGATGTATATGAAGGTGGATATACTTTTTATCGCTCTTATGATTGGGACAGAGAAAAAAATATTATTTACTCTTATCAGGATAACCGCAAAGGCAAAAAAACGTCTAAAACAATTACTAATGTTGATCCATGCGGTTTAGATTTAATGACTACCTTTTACTGGATGCGTACGTTGGATATAGCCAATGCAAAAAAAGGTGATAAAATTCCGGTGAAAATGGCAATTGATGATGAAGAATATGATATGTATGTTCGTTATGAAGGTAAAGAAGTTTATGAAACCAAACTCGGTAAATTTAATTGTATCAAATTAAAACCGTTATTACAGGAAGGTGAAATATTTAAAGAAGGAGAGGGGATGACACTCTGGTTAACAGATGATGATAACAGAATTCCTGTGCGTATTGAATCAGAATTGCGCGTCGGTAGAATCACCTGCGATTTAAAATCATACGGCGGAAATAAATATCCCTTTACTTCAAAAGTGAATTAAGTAAGTCGTGATTATATGTATAGGCCTCTCAGCAATGAGGGGCCTTTTTTTATAAATAACTCAGTGTGGTTTCTGTATTGGTAACGGATAATTTTACTGTAGTGCCAAAAATCATTGCACGGTTATCCGGTATATGTCCTGATGGAAATCCATAACAAACCGGAATGTCATATTTGGAAACATGATTGGCAATTATTTCTTCTGCACTAATTCCGAATTTAACTTTATTATCTTTCATGTCTGTCATTCCGCCAACAATAATTCCTTTTACGAATTCTAATTTTCCGGCAAGTTTTAAGCTCATCAGCATACGGTCAATGTGATAAAGGTATTCATCAATATCTTCAATAAATAAAATTTTATGTCCGGTAGAAAATCCGAATTTTGTTCCAAGTAAAGAATATAAAATGGATAAATTTCCGCCTATTAAAACTCCCTCAGCTGTACCCTGTTTATTTAAAGGATGATGTGCACAGGAAATACTTAATGGATTTCCAAATAAAGCTGCATTTAATGTCGACAAAGCCGCCGCTGAATTATTGGCAAATGAAAATGGCATGGTGCAATGTAAAGATGGAATACCGAGTTTATCATTAATATGTGCATGTAATACCGTAATGTCAGAAAAACCGCAAATCCAGTTTGGGTTTTCCATAAACCCGGTAAAATCTAATGCTTCCATGATACGAATAGTGCCATATCCACCACGTGCACAAACAATGGCTTTTATTTCAGGATTATCCATAAAATGCTGCAGGTCATTTGCGCGAACACTGTCTTCTCCGGCAAACTGGTTAAATCTTGCAGATATCGTTTCGCCTAACACCGGATTTAAACCCCAGGATTTAAATATTTCAAGCGCATTTTGAAGCTCGCTTTCATCAATCCACCTTGCTGTTGAGAGTATCCCGATTGAATCTCCCTGTTTAAGTGCCAAACGATTGAACATATTATGATTATTTTTGCGCATAAAATTGAGAAAATCTTGCAAGTACCTGAAAGATATTTAATAACATCTGCGCTTCCTTATGCAAACGGACCATTGCATGTGGGTCATATTGCCGGCGCTTATTTACCGGCAGATATTTATGTTCGTTACCTGCGTAAACAAAAAAGAGATGTAGTTTTTATTTGTGGAAGCGATGAACACGGGGCTGCGATAACCATTCAGGCTAAAAAAGAAAATACTACGCCAAAGCAGATTATCGATAAATACCATACCATTATTCAGGATGCGTTTAAAGGCTTAGGTATCAGCTTCGACATATATCATCGCACTTCATCTCCAATACATCATGAAACTTCACAAGAATTTTTTCTGAAATTATATGAGCAGCATGTTTTTGAGGAAAAGGAGAGTGAACAATATTACGATGAGGCTTTTAATCAGTTTTTAGCCGACAGATACATTATGGGAACTTGCCCGGTTTGTGCAAATCCTAATGCCTATGGCGACCAGTGTGAGAAATGTGGTACATCCTTATCCCCAACCGATTTAATAAACCCCGTTTCCACCTTAAGTAACCAGCCTCCGGTAAAAAGAAAAACTACCCACTGGTATTTACCACTCAATAAATTTCAAAATTGGCTGAGCGACTGGATCATAAAAGGGGAAGGCCGCACAGAAGAATGGAAAAAAAATGTGCTTGGTCAGTGCGCAAGTTGGATTAACGAAGGTTTACATCCCCGCGCAATAACACGCGACCTCGACTGGGGCGTGAAGGTTCCGCTTCCTAATGCCGAGGGGAAAGTGTTATACGTATGGCTCGATGCGCCCATCGGTTATATCAGTGCAACCAAACAATGGGCGCTTAACACAGGTAATAACTGGGAACCCTACTGGAAATCTGATACAACAAAACTGGTCCACTTTATAGGTAAAGACAATATTGTGTTCCATTGCCTCATTTTCCCATGCATATTAAAAAGTCATGGCGATTACATTTTACCTACTAATGTACCCGCTAATGAGTTTATGAATATGGAAGGTGATAAAATGTCAACTTCCCGCAACTGGAGCGTTCAGTTGCATACTTATTTGAGTGAATTTCCGGGCAAAGAAGACGTTTTGCGCTATGTTTTATGCGCTAATATGCCTGAAACAAAGGACAGTGAATTTACCTGGAAGGATTTTCAAGCCCGCAATAATAACGAGCTGGTTGCCATTTTAGGTAATTATGCCAATCGGGTAATGGTGCTTACTTCTAAGTACAACGATAACAAGGTGCCTGAAAACCACGCCGGTTTACTTTCAGAAGATTATATCGCAGAATACAACCGCCAGATTAAAGACCTGGTAGAAAATACATACATGCCAGCAATTGAAAACTACCGGTTCAGGGATGCTTTAGGCGCGATGTTGGATGTGGTGCGACTGGGAAATAAGTTGCTCACCGACTATGAACCATGGAAGCTGGTTAAAACCGATCCGGCTAAAACTGCAGGTGTACTCAGGGTTTGTCTCGAAAGTTTGGTAGATATTGGCATTCTTGCTGAGCCGTTTTTACCTTTTACATCAACCAAAATTTTCGAATACTTTAGTATAAGTGAGCCCGGATTCAACTATTTACAGCCAAAATTGCAAACAGGCGCCGCAGTTGGCAATCCGTTTTACCTTTTTGAAAAGATTGAAGATGAGGTAATTGACAAAAAATTAGCCGAACTCGAAATAATTAGAAAAGAGCGTCAAGATAAATTGCAACCTGTTGATAATCAGCCAGTTAAACAAAATACCCCTATAAAACCAATAGTTACTTTCGACGATTTTTCTAAACTGGATATGCGCACCGGTAAAATTACGGCTGCAGAAAAGATTCAGGGTGCGGATAAACTGCTGAAACTCAATGTGGACTTAGGTTTTGAGCAGCGAACCATTATTTCAGGAATCGCTTTACATTTTCAACCGGAGCAATTAATCGGTCAGCAGGTTACTGTTTTAGTAAACCTGGCACCCCGTAAAATGCGCGGTGTGGAAAGTAATGGAATGATTTTGATGTCTGAAGATGCTGAAGGGAAGCTGTATTTCGTTCAAACCCCCGGCACTGAGGGATTGGGATTAACTATAAGTTAATCATATTAAATATTTTTTACACGCAACTCAGGTAACATTTACTGCGTCTTTCGAGGGTTGCCTTGCCGCGAATGCCTGCTATTTATAGTAAAATTTGTTTTATGTAAGGTACCAAATCATTGCTTTATTAATCATATCTTTGCACGAAATTTTAAAAAAGTTATGAAGAACCTTTCTTCGTTGATATTGTTTGTATTCGCTTTAGGCGTTGCCACTACCTTAACAGCACAAACACCCCCGGTAGTTCCACCTGTTTCATCAGGTACTTTAGAGTCGTTAGGTTTCGATACTGAAGAAATCGATGCTATTATGGGTGCTACAGGTCAGTCAACATCCACTGCAATCGAATCTGCAACTCAAATTCAGGATGCTCAGCAAACTGCTGTTCAAAATGCTATGAACCAGGAAGCTACCCTGGCGCCAAATACAAACACAATACCTCCGGCAATTGTTCAGGAAGTTATTGCAGAGGCAACTGACGGCAATCAGCCACCTGCTTCTACCATTTGGGGTCACGATTTTTTCCAAAATGGATCTGTGGACTTGTTTGACAAAGTTCCCAACCAAAAAGTAAGTGATAATTATATTATTGGCGAGGGTGACCAGCTTACCATTGCCATTTGGGGTTATGCTTATTATAACTACAACTTTACGGTAAACGAAGATGGTTATATCACTACCGTTGAAGTTGGCCGTATTTATTTAAAGGGGTTAACTTTTAGCGCTGCAAAACAATTATTGCGTCAGCGTTTTGCTTCTGCATTCGACTTAACGAACTCAAAATTTGATGTTAGTTTAAGTTATTCTAAAAGTATAAAAGTTAATATCGTAGGTGAAGTTGTTAATCCGGGTTCATATAATATTTCATCGCTCAATACAGCATTTAATGCTTTAGTTGCTGCAGGTGGGGTTACAGATATCGGTTCTGTTCGTAATATTCAGGTTAGACGCAACGGAAAAATTATTAAAACACTTGACGTTTATCAGTTTTTATTAAATCCGGGTTCTACCGATGATACTTACCTTGAAGCAAATGATTATATTATTGTAAGTGGAATTGGTCGTGTTGTTGAAGTGCAGGGTGAAGTTAACAGACCATTTAAATATGAATTAATTAAAGGTGAAAATCTGAACGAATTGCTTGCTTATGCAGGTGGTCCACGTTCAACTGCTTATAAACGTAATGTTACCATTTTCAGATATTTCGAAAATGAAAACATTGTAATGGATATCAATTTAGATAGCCTTGAGCGTGAAAGAATTAATTATCCGTTATTAGATGGTGATAAAATTGTATTCGCAAGAATTCCTGAAGTAATTGAAAATATCGTTACCATTCAGGGCGCTTGTCGTTTCCCTGGTAATTATCAGTTAACTGCTGATATGCGCATTTCTGATTTAATTATCAAAGCAAAAGGATTAAATTATGATGCATATACCGATCGCGCTTATCTCATCAGAAAAGACGATAAATTAAATGATGTATATGTACCATTTGATTTAGCTGAAGTTATGGAAAATCCTAATTCTCCATTTAACTTTAAATTAAACAGATTTGATGTAATCGACATCTTTTCTAAACAAGAATTTAAAGAAACATTTAACGTAGCAATTAATGGTGCTGTAAAAGTACCGGGAACATTCCCATATTATGAGCGCATGACGTTAAAAGATTTATTATATTATTCAGGTGGATTAAAAGTGGAAGCTGCAAACAGCAAAATTGAAATTTCACGTATCGTAAATTTTAACGAAGCAAGTAATTTAAATGAACCAACACGTGTAATTGTTCAATCAGTTTCTATTGGTAAAGATTTAAATGTGGAAGATGCAGCAAATACTTTCCAATTACAACCTTATGATCAAGTATTTGTAAGAAATACACCTGAGTTTGAATATCAGAAAAATATCACCATCCTTGGTGAGGTAAAATACCCTGGGGTTTATACATTAACATCACGAACTGAAACATTAGCCGATATCGTTGAACGTGCTGGTGGATTAACACAATGGGCTTATGCCGAAGGTGCTACCATGAATCGTCAGGATGTTTCTTCTACGCTTGTGTTTTTAGGTAAAGCTTTAGAAAACCCTGAATCAAAATATAACTATGTAATGCGTGAAGGTGATATTGTAACTGTTCCAAAAGCAGGCGACCTTGTTGCATTAAAAGGTGAAATTAAATATCCGTTTGTTGGTGATCCGGGAACTGTTGTTGTTCCTTTTGAAAAAGGCAGAAGTGCGCGTCACTTTATCAGAAAATATGGTAAAAACTTCGACGATGATGCTAAACGCAGTGAAACTTACATTGTTGAACCAAACGGTTATGTTCGTCGTACACATAATTTCTTATTTATACATTTTTATCCGCGTGTAAAAGTGAAAGGTTGTCAAATTGTGGTTCCGCAGAAACCGGAAGAAAAACCGGAGATTGAAACACAGGAGGCCCCTAAAGCACCATTCGACTGGAATACTTTTGCTACCACACTTAGTGCAGGTATCCTCAGCTTTGCTACAATTTATGTATTGTTACAACGAGGTAATTAATCAATTAAGTTAAACGGGAGCAACTAAAAAATTATGCAATACGATCGTCCTTATAATGATGAAATAAATATTGGTGATTTATTTACCAAATTTGGTGAGTATCGCAGATATGTATTAAAAAAATGGTGGGTAGTGCTCATCTTCGCTATCTTGTTAGCGTTTTTATTACGTTTTTACTCTGTTTGGAAAAAGGAGCAATATATATCGCATGCCGACTTTGCTGTTAAGGGAACAGAAGGTTCATCTACATCTTCGTTGGCTTCACTAGCAAGTTCATTTGGTATTGGTATCACAACCGGTACTGAATTTACCAATGAATTATTCCTTGGTATTTTACAGTCACGCACATTAATGAAAGAAGCATTAATGCAAAAGCGTACAATGAGTGTAAAAAAAGGTGTTGCGCCAAGAGAAGATTATTTGGCGAACTTTTATGTGGAGATGTACCCTAAATGGGCGAAAAAGAAAAAGGTTAAAAATTTCAAACTGGAGCACGGTTCACTCGATTCGATCACGGTTTATGAAGATAGCTGTCTGACAGTGATTTATGATGAGATGATTTCTAATGATATTACAACCGAATTTAGTGATGAGCTCGGTATGAATCAAATGGAAGTATCATCGTTAAGTCGTGACTTTTCTTATTACATGGCAGACTATCTGACATTTGCCGGTTCTGATTATTATATTAATGCACAGGTAATTAATGAGGCCAAAACGGTTGATTTAATGGAAAGCAAAGCCGATTCATTGCGTTCATTGCTTGAAGGCAAAGAAGAGTTATTGGCAAAAGTTCAGGATGGTTCCAGTTATCAGGTAAAATTTGCGGGATATGTTTCTCAAAACAGATTGTTGCGAGAAATTGGATTAATAACCACAGAATATTCAACTACATTCGCTCAATTACAACTTGCACGTTTCGACTTGCAGAATAAGACGCCTTTGGTGGATATTATTGATCAGCCAAAATTTTCTACCATAAAAGAAAAGGAACAAACCACCATGTTTATGATTATTGGTTTGATTCTGGGTGTTATATTTTCATCTATCGGGTTGAGCGTTAGAAAATATATCAGGGATAGTGTTGAAGAGGCGAAACAAAAACAACTGGTGATTGAAAAATATAATAAGGAAAAAGACAATCAGTCATTAATAGATACAGATAGTAATAAAATCTGATTTGTTGAACTAAAGCTTACAACCACCAGGAATGATTTTCAACTCATTACATTTTCTAATATTTTTACCGGTTGTAATTTTCCTGTATTACGCGTTGCCATATAAATGGCGATGGTTAATGCTCTTGTTTGCCAGTTATTATTTTTACATGTGTTGGAAGGCAGAATATGCATTCCTTATTGTATTTTCAACTACTGTAGATTATTATACTGCGAATAAAATGTCGCGGCTAAAGGATAAAAAGGCCCGACTGCCGTATTTGATGATTAGTTTGATATCAAATCTCGGTTTATTATTTTCATTTAAATATTTCAATTTCTTCAACGACTCAGCGCGAGCTGTGTTCGACCAGTTTAATATATTTTATAATGTTCCTGAGTTTAATTTGTTTTTACCGGTTGGTATTTCATTTTACACTTTCCAGGCATTAAGCTATAGTATTGATGTTTACCGGGGTGATTTTAAAGCGGAAAAGAATTTCGGGTATTTCGCTTTGTTTATTTCTTATTGGCCCCAACTGGTTGCCGGTCCTATTGAACGACCGGGTGATTTACAACCGCAATTAAAGCAAAATCACGACTTTGATTATGAACGTGTAAAACAAGGGTTGATCCGCATTTTGTATGGTTTTTTCAAGAAGGTGGTAATTGCCGACAGACTTGGATTATTCGTACAGCAGGTATATGGTAATGGGGGCGGGCATGGCGGATGGGTTGATCCAACATATGAACACGGAGGCTTTGCAATTATATTGGTAACATGGATGTTTGCAATTAAAGTGTATTGTGATTTCGGTGGGTACTGTGATATTGCAATCGGTAGTGCTAAAATAATGGGGCATAACCTGACAGATAACTTTAAAACGCCATATTTTTCGAAATCAATACGAGAGTTCTGGGAGCGATGGCATATTACACTTACGGTCTGGGTGCGGGATTATTTATATATTCCGCTCGGTGGAAGCAGGGTTTCGTTCGGAAGAATGTTATTTAATAACTGGTTTACCTTAACCATTATGGGATTTTGGCATGGCGCAAACTGGACCTACGTTATGTTCGGTTTTATACATGGATTTTTTATAGTCATGAGCCGGATTTGGGACCGGTATTTCCCAAAATTAAATTTACCGACTTTAATGCCACGCATGAAGGCACTTACCGGTGCATTACTTGCGTTCTGGATATTTAATTTAACTTGTATTCCGGATATATTTTTCCGCTCAAATACAATTGGTGATGCATGGAATGTTATTCTAAATATTTTTTCAACAGATACTACCTCTTATTTAATTCATAATAGTGCCGCAAAAGGTGCTGTGCCAAGTGTAATTGAATTTTGGGTGAGTGTTGTTTGTATAGTATTATTATTAATTACAGATTATAAGTTATATGTAAATAAAAGTATCGGTATTGAAACAATGGTTGCAGCGAAACCATTTTATGCACGCTGGAGCTTTTACGTTTCATTCCTCGTTATCGTAACTTTATTTGCCTATACATCTAAATCAGTATTTATCTATTTTGCTTTTTAAACTATGAAAAAACTGTTTATTAAATCCGGCATTTTAATTCTGATTGTATTTGCAGTCTGCCAGATTGCTATATACAGCATGCCATTTTCATGGGGTAATACACGTTTAAATACAAAATTTCAAACCTATAAAGAAATCCATGAGCAATACAATACGTTGCTTATTGGTGCAAGTACAACTTACCGTCATATTAATTCCAGAGCTTTCGATTCAATTGTAAATTCACAATACCCTGAATTACATATTAAATCATTCAACTTTGGAATTCCGGCGAACCGCACACCACAATCGCTTACCATGTTAGATGCGCTGATGGATTACGACATGAAAAATATTAAACATGTAGTAATAGATATGTCGGAGCTTACCAAAATGGGTGCTGATAATCTGCACAAAAAAGAAATGTTGTATTGGTACAACTGGAACAATATCGGTGATGTAATGAAGGCTTCCTACGAATCTGAAAAAGGTATGAATCGTTATGGTGTTCCTTTATTACATGCATTTTCGTTTGGTGAAAAATCATTTTTATTCGGAAATGGACCAAGTGTAATTATGCAGCATGCCGGATTAAATATTGAACCATTTTCAGTAGGACCGGATAAAAACGGATTTTATTCATTAGACCAGGAAATGTATGATGACCCGGAAGGCGATCTTGCAATCCGTTATAATGAACTTCGTACGCCTGATACCATCGCTTATAGAACTAAACGTTGTCAGGAACTGGTTGACCATTATAAAACGGTTACCAAAAACCCGAATAAAACAATTGAGGAAAATTTAAAGGATGTAATTACTTATTGTGAAGCACAGGGAATTACGGTAACTATAATGTTATCGCAACGATTAGGTGAACGATATGAATATTTAATTCCACTTTATAATAACTTACCTGAACAAAATAGAATTGGATTTCAAGACCCTAGTGCATACCCTGCATTAAATCTTAGAGATAATTTATTCGACCTTGCACATTTAAATGAAAACGGCTCAAAAATTTTCACACAAATATTTGCTGCAGAGTGGTTGAAACGTTTAGAAATGCAAAAAGTAATTGTTGCTAAACCGGCTCCTATAATGCAACAAGATACAATAACCCTGAATGCTAATGTTGATGGAGGTGGAATATGATTTCCAAACTCACCAGGAAGTTCACGCGGAAATTTAAAGACGAAGACTTTTCCGAAATCTTCAAAAAAGGATTTACCGGAACAATAATTAGTTTAATAGGAAGGTTTTCCGGTTACTTGCTCATTATGGTTATTACCTGGTTGTACGGACAGGAAGCCATGGGTGTTTATACCGTAGGACTTAGTATTCTTAGTATAGTTGGTATATTCGGACGATTTGGCGTTGATATGGCCATGTCGCGTTTCGTTGCACAATATGGAGCAATTGGGCGCTGGGATCTTGTTACACATACCTATAAAACAGCACTCAAAATTATTGTCCCCTTAGGTGTTTTTTTATCTGCTGCAACCTATTTTGTATTGCCTTATCTCACCGATAATTTATTTGATGATAATGGAGGTGCCGATTACGAACGGTACACCTTATTTATGCAAATATTTGCTGTGTCTATTTTGTTTTATACACTTGGCGGATTAAGTGAAGAATGTATAAAAGGACTTAAAAAAACACGTCAGTATAACTGGATTTCTCAGGTAGTAAACCAATTAGCTGCAATTGTTTTTTTATTGATTTTCGGTTTGTTTTCAAAAGACCAGTTGTGGGTTAATTTATCATATTGCCTGGGCGTGTTTATCGCATTTATCGTCGCACAGTTTGTTTGGATTTATTATTTAAGAAATCCAGAAAAAGCGGGCACCGAATTTTTAGGCAGAAAAGAAAAGAAAAAGAAAAAAGAAGGTGTAGAAAATCAACAAGTTGCCGTAGTTACACAATTAGCTAATTCGCATGAACCAATTGAAACCGTTGAATTATTAAAAGTTTCTGCGCCAATGATGTCGGCAAAATATCTCACCATGATTTATACCTGGGTAGATATTTTGATTTTGGCATGGTATGCATCCGAAGCAAAAGTGGCTATTTATCGAGTAGCAACACGTTTAACCTCATTGGCTACTATTCCTTTAATATCCATTAATGCTATTGCAGGACCAAAGTTTGCAGAAGCACATGGAAATAATGACCAAAAACGATTAAAAAATAGTGTTCGTCAGGCAACCAGATTAATATTCTGGTCATGTATTCCGATATTATTATTGTTCCTTGTGTTTCCGAAATTTTGCATGTGGACATTCGGGAAAGATTTTACCGGAACGGAAGCAGTATTGGTTTTTTTAATTGTTACCATTGGTCAGGCGGCAAATATACTTACAGGCCCGGTTACCGTATTATTAAATATGACCGGGAAACAAAAAGTTACCATGTATTACGCATTGGCAACTGTTGTAATTGATATTAGTTTGAATTTAATATTAATTCCCAAATATGGTATTGTTGGTGCGGCTATTGCCACATCAATTTCACGAACTGTATTAAATTTGGGTTGTGCATTGCAGATTTATTTTACCATGGGTATCAGCACAATTTATAATCCATTTGCCGATATTCGTGATATGCTGGTAAAAAAACCTAAAAAGTCTAAAAATAATAATGATGAAAAGGTGGCCTAATTTTTTAATCGTAGGAACGGCACGCGCCGGAACAACTTCCCTTCATGAATTTTTGGGCGGCCATCCCGACATTTATATGCCTTTACAAAAGGAGCCTTGTTTTTTCACTTTTTATAATCAACATCCTGAATTTAAAGATTCAAAACATCGCTACACAACCACTGTTGAAAGTTACGCTGAATTGTTCGACGGACATGATGAAAAAATAATGGGTGAATCATCAACACCTTATATGTATTTTCATCAACAGTCGATTGAAAATATTAAAAAGCTGGTACCGGATTACAGGAAAATGAAAATCCTGATAGTTTTACGCGACCCGGCTGAGCGCGCATATTCGCAATATATGCATAACCGACGCGACCTGCGCGAACCCCTTTCTTTTGAAGAAAGTATTGCTCAGGAAAAACAGCGTATGACAGATAACTGGCATTTTGATTTCTTTTATGTAGATAAAGGATTTTATTATGAACAGGTGAAAAGTTATATGGATAATTTCGACAAGGTAAAAGTGGTGTTTTATGATACACTCGAAAAAAATCCTGATAAATTATTAGGCGATATATATGATTTTCTGGAAGTGCCAAACCAAGGTGCCAAAGAAATGGTAAAACGTAATCAGAGTGGTGAGATGAAAGTGAAGTGGTTTAAACAAATTATCACCACACGTAAAAATCCTGTGCTTAATTTTTTAGAAAATTAATGGGCAGAGATACCAAGAAAAAATTGCGCAATTGGGTAAAAGATAAGTTGTTAAGATACAATCTTAAAAAAACTGAAATGAACCCTGCAACAAGAAAACAATTAATTGAATTATATAAACCGGATATCATCAAATTGCAATCATTGGTTGATCGCGACTTGAGTGATTGGATGCGGGTATAATGATTATGAAACAGAATTTTGTTTGTATAGGTGCGCAAAAAGCAGGTACTACTACCTTAGCTGATATACTCAGCGGGCATAGTGATATTTGTATACCGCCAATTAAAGAAACAAAGTATTTTTTATTTGATGAAGATTACGCAAAAGGCAAATCTTTTTACGATAGTTATTTTTCAAATTATACCGGGCAAAAAGCGATTGGCGAATTTGACCCCGATTATTTGTTGTACCCCTTTACTGCTCAACGGATAAAAGAAACCCTTGGTGCTGATGTGAAAATAATTGTGGTTTTACGTAACCCTGCCGACCGGGCTTTTTCACATTACTTAATGACGAAAAGGAAAGGTTTGGAGCAAAATGATTTTGAAAATGCATTGAAGGCAGAAGCCGGCAGAAAAACCGACATCAAAATGCGAAAAATATATGCCTATGGTGAACGTGGCATGTATGGTAAACAAATTGAAGCCTTCATGGAAGTATTTCCGGCAAAAAATTTCCTCTTTTTAGTGTTTGAGGAAGATTTTTTAAAAAATCGTAGCCAAACTATTGAGCGGGTGCAGCAATTTTTGGAAGTACCGGTTACCTCCTTAAATGTTGATATACATAGTAATGAAGCCGGCGAGGCGAAAAACGAAGCGCTGAATGAGTTGGTAAGAAAGCCTAACTTTGCAAAAAAATTACTTAAAGCGATACTGCCTTCCAAAGCGTTTAGAAAAAACGTCAGGAAGTTTTTTATCAAACAAAATATGCAAAAAGTGAGCACACCGAAATTGAGTGATGCTCAACGCAGTGAATTAATCAATAGCTATTTTATTGAGGATATTCATTTAACAGAAAAATTAATCAACCGGAGTTTAGCAGTCTGGTATAAGTGATATGGGAATTTTAGAACAGGAAAAGGGGTATTTTAAAGAGCCGATGTCGGTTTTCGGGAAAACGATGATATTAGTCGTTTTTATCCTGTTTACTACCCGTATCTTAACCAGAACACCCTTAGTGGATTATTACATGCCATTCGAAATCTTATGGTATACTTTTATCATTTCCTTCACTTTTTTATATGCGATGTATCTCTTTTTGGTGAAGAAAAAAGTAGATGAAATCCATTACTATTATGTTTTGATTATAATGATGCCGGCATGGGCCGGTTTTTTTGCCGTGCTCAGCGAAGGACAGCCATTTATGCAGGGGCTTTCTTCTCAAAGGCACTGGTATGGGATTAGCGGGATATTTGTCATCATTTATATGTTGCAAACCAGGTTTATTACCATTGGCGACCTGTTTCGTTCGCTGAAATGGCTTGGTTGGGGTTCCATGTTTTATTTTATTTTATGCTACATGTTTCTTGACCCTAAACAATACCTCGATTACTCATTTGTTGGATACAGTGACATTAAGGGTGGCTACCGATTTAAATTTGGTATCGACTTTATTGCGTTTTTATCTGTTTATTACACCGTAAAATACATTAAACAAAAGGATAGCACCAGCTTATTTTTATCCGGAATAAATTTATCCTACTTATTTTTCCTTCATCAGGGCCGGTCTGTAATGCTATCGGTTGTAGCTACACTTGCCGTGTTTTATATGTTTGAAGTAAACTGGCAACGTGCTATAAGGGTATTTATGACAATTGGTGTTGTATTTATGCTCGTCATGGGGATTTTGTTCGCTATTATACCCGATCGTGTTGGCGATTATATTGAACAATATACCAGTTTGGCAACTGTAGTATTTACCGGAAATGCCTCAGGAGAGAGTTCTGTGGATGCCCGTTTAGAGGAAATAGCCATTTTACTGCTTTATTTACAGGATTATTCCATCGGCTGGTGGGTAGGTGTTGGAAAATTGGGTGCGGAAACACAAACAGTTGGTATCGAAAACAATATTACGACGGTTCCGCCGGGTGATATCGGGATTTTAGGTTCAATTATGACCTATGGCATTATCGGTTCGATATTTATTTATTTACAGTTTTTAATCGCTTTCAGAAGCGGAAAATTCATCAGACGGTATAAAAATGAACCGTTTATGATGGCTTCTAAATATTTTTTAATATTTTGTTTTTTATCTTCGCTTGCAAAAGGTTATTTGTTTATGCAACCGGGCTCCACTGCAATTTTTATCATGATAATTTATGCCTATAAATTGCTTGAGGTTCAGATGGATAAGCAAGGATTGCCGGAAACTGTAGCTTTGAAGAACTCATTTTAATATAACATTTTGAAAACCATGGAATTGATTAGTGCAGATAAACGAATTCTGGTAATCGGGTCATTGAATGCAAACCCGGCAGATAGGGCTATTAGTCGCGATAATATCCGCAGCATGCAGATTATTGATGAAAAGCAGCAGATTTCACCTTTAAATTATTTTAATAGCTGGGGAGAGCTCGGTATGAGCAGCCTTTGCTGGCATGAATCTGACCCCTATACCATTTACCTGGCATCAAGTAGCGAACTCTTTAAATTTATATTAAAAGAAAACCGCTACGAAAAATTAGATATCCCGAATCTTACCGATATCCACGAAATTACTATGATTGGCAATAAGGTATGGATTTCGAATACCAAACATGATGAAATTGTTAGCTACGACATCGTTGAAAATAAAATTGGTGAGCGAATTAACCTCACCGACTTCAAATCAAACTCACCTGAAGAAGGTGAAGGTGAGGAAGATGTAGAAGTGGTAGATAAATTCCATTGCAATCTTGTTTTTGATGGTTATGAAGGCGATTTGTATATTTTAGTACATCATACTTCAGGCAGACAATTAATGAAACGTATTGCTCAGAAATTTATTAAAAGTCAGGGCAACGGCGGTGTAGTTAATATTATTAAAAGAAAACGCCATCCGCTTAATTTTAAGGCTCCACATAGTGTTAGAAAAATTAATAATCAATATTGGGTTTTCGACAGCGGACATTTTGAATTAAAAATATTCGATAAAAACTGGAATTACCTCCGCACAATGGATACAAAAGGTTTTGGTCGCGGTGGAGATTTGGATACTACACGTAATATTTATTATGCAGGTGTTAGTGAAACCCGCAAACGTTACCTGGGTTTATTTCCGGGTGGTGAAGCGGTTCCAAATATGGTGCAGGTATTTAATGTTGCAGATTACAAATTAATGGGCTCAATAAAAATTCCGAATATTGAACAAATTAATAACGTTTATTGCATGCAAAAAGATGTTGTTGATTTATTAATCAATTTTAAAGGGTAATGCCTGTAACTACATCAATATTACCCAATTTTATTGTTGTTGGTGCAAATAAAGGTGGCACAACCTCTATTTATCATTATTTGCGCCAGCATCCGGAAGTGTATTTATCTCCTGTAAAAGAGCCACACTTTTTTTCAAAAGATATCGATATCAATTTATTTAAACGGGAATTCGCCCAAAATAAATTACAGGATATCGAAAAATATGTAAATGGCGATATGCATGAAGAATATCATGCTGCATTTATTCGCGATGAAACACAGTATCGCAAATTGTTTAAAAATGTAAAAAACGAAAAGGCAATTGGAGAGTTGAGTACATCCTATTTGTATTCATCTGTTGCTGCCAACGAAATACATAAATTAATTCCGGATTGTAAAATTATTATCTGTCTGCGCAATCCAATTGACCGCGCCTATTCGCATTACCGAATGAATTTGTGGACAGGAAACAGTAATGAATTTGATTTTCACAAAGCGTTACTGGATGATTTTAATCACGACCCTAAAGTTTGGGGCAATGCACATTTATACACCGAAATCGGCATGTATTATGAGCAGGTTAAACGTTATATTGATGTTTTTGGGAAAAATAATGTAAAAATTATTTTTACTGAAGACATGAAAAAAAATGCATCAGCAGTAATTCGCGAAGTATATGAATTTATTGGTGTTGATGCTGCATTTGTTGCAGATACATCAAAACAATACAACGAAGTTTATACACCAAAGTATAAAAACCTCACCTGGTTCCTTAACAAAACCGGTATTCGTCCTATCATGAAAAAGTTTTCTCCAAGAGTGGTGAAAAACATGATTGTAAAAATGTTGTACAAAGGCAAATCCGATAAAGGAGAAATACCTGTGGAGGCTAAAACCTTTTTGAAAGAAAAATTAAGTGGTGATATTCAGCAACTCAGTATTTTATTAAATAAAGATCTTTCCAACTGGCTAAAATAATTGTTCCATGAATCCAAAGGTTTGCATCGTATTGGTAAATTATAAAACCTGGCAGGACACTGTTGAGTGTATGGAAAGTATTTTGCGCAGCGATTATAAAAATTTCCAGATTGTTGTAGTTGAAAATGGCAGTGAAGATGATAGCTGGGAACACTTGCTGAAATGGACACGCGGAGAAAGTGTATTTACTGTTGAGCCTACTAATAAACTTGCAGCATTAACCACACCACCGGTTGCCAAACCATTATTGTATTTCAGGGCAGATGTGGGTGAATCGGATACCTTACGATTAGGGCCTTTAGATGGCATTATGCCAATATTGTATATTAAAAGCAAAATTAATCTCGGTTTTGCAGGTGGCAATAATGTTGGTATTCGTTACGCGTTAAATAGTGATTTCGATTACGTATGGCTGTTGAATAATGATACTGTAATTGAACCGGATGCCATTTCGGAGTTAGTGCGATTTTGTGAAAATAAATCGAAGAAAAAAGAAAAGGTTGGTATTATTGGCAGTAAATTAATGGTATATCATCAACCAAATAAAATGCAGGGTGTTGGTGCCATATTTAATAAATATTCAGGCAAATCGAAAATTATTGGTGCTCAGGAAATTGACAAACACCAATATGACAGAACAGATATTGTATGCAATTATGTAATAGGTGCATCCATGTTTGTAACAAGACCTTTTTTACTGGAGGTTGGGTTAATGAGTGAAGAATACTTTTTATACAACGAAGAAAACGACTGGAGTGCAAGAGCAAAGCTGAAGGGCTGGAATGTAGGTGTGGCTATTAAAAGTAAAGTTTATCACAAACAAGGGGCTTCTACAGGAAACTCTCCGAAAAAAAGTAAATGGCAAATCAAAGCCTTAAACTATAAATATCGCGGTAAAATAAAATTATATAAAAAATATTACCGCTTACAATTACCATTTTTATATTTCCATTTAATTACGCGTAGTATTAAATACATTGCTAAAGGAAATTTTTCGGAAGCAAAAGTAATTTATGCTGCCATTTTTAACACAAAATTCGGGTCATGATAATTAGTCATAAACACAAATACATTTTTGTTGAATTGCCACAAACCGCAAGTAGTGCAATTGCCAAAGAATTAAAAGCCAATTATGATGGGCATGAAATTTTATTTAAACATGCCTTGTACAGCACCGATTTTTTAAAACAAGCCAAGCCTGAAGAAAAGGCATTTAAGGTTATCAGTGGTATGCGTAATCCAATGGATATTTGTGTAAGTAATTACTTTAAATTTAAAACTGATCACGAAAATCGGTATTCCAATCCGCGTTTAATGCAACATGGATTTTTGCGAAAATACATTATGCGTTGGTGGAATGTAAGGCAGTATAAAAACATCATTGGCAAAGGCGAAACTTTTGAACAATTTTTTACCCGCGCCTACAGCGTGCCTTATGCAAGCTGGAGTATTATTGAACATAAGCGAATGGATTTTATTATCCGTTTCGAAAATTTGAATGATGATTTTGCTGAAGCACTTAAAGTAATTGGTGTTGACAAAGTGCGCGATATTCCTGTTGCCAATAAAACGGCTGAAAAAACAAAAACTTTTTGGGAATATTATGAAACAGATAAAGCAAAACGCAGGGCTAAATATATTTTCGGACCGTATTTAAAACGCTGGGATTACGATTTTCCTGAAAGCTGGAATCATATTAAAGTGCCATGGTATTCGTTTGCCATGTATCATACCGTAAATGCAGCACGTATTATTTTCTGGAAATTTTTACGCTGACCGGCATGTCCAAATTACCTACATTCCTTATTGTTGGAGCTGTTAAGGCAGGAACTACTTCACTGCATGAATATTTACAAATGCATCCGGAAGTGTTTATGTCACCCGTTAAAGAAACCAATTTTTTTAGCGATGCCGATATGCTGTTCGAACACTTTAATGTAGATTATCGTCAGGATGTAAATGTGAATCTGGATAAATATCTTGACGGGCCAATGGATAAAAAAATCCATATAGCCCATGTCCGCACACCCGATCAATATCAAAAATTATATCGCGATGTAAAAAATGAAAAAGCGATAGGCGAAGTAAGTAATTCTTATCTCTATTTGCCATCTACCCCAAAGCAATTAAAAATATGTTGCCCGATGTTCAAATTGTTATGATATTGCGCAATCCGGTAGAACGATTATTCTCCCAATACCTTATGAATTTGAAATTGGGAAAAATTACAGAAAAAGATTTACTGAAAGAGATAGCTGCCGACCAGAAAAAAGCAATAAAAGGATGGGGTGTAAGTCATTTATATTTGGAAGTGGGTAGTTATTTCGAACAGGTTAAACGTTATTACGACACATTTTCACCGGAACAGATAAAAGTAATTTTATTTGACGATTTTAAAAAAGATGCAAAAAGCACTATGGCCGATTTGTTTTCTTTTTTACATGTAGATGCGAATTACCAATTAGACATGTCGCAACGTTTTAATGAAGCAGGAATGCCACGATTTGGAAAATTGAATTACTGGTTAACACAAATTGGTGTTTATGGTTTGGTGAAAAAAATATTTTCGCCTGAGTTAAAAGAAAAAATTAAAGGATTAATCTACACAAAAAATAATATCCCAACCATTACCGAAGCTGAAAAAACTTATCTGATTAATTATTATCGGGAAGATATTACAGCATTATCGAAATTAATTAACCGCGATTTATCTGCTTGGTTAAAATAATTACTCCGGTTTTTGTTCCATGAGTTTGCGCAGTTTCACACCATCGAGCGAATATTCAAATAAGTTTTTTGAGATGGCAAAACTCAGCGCCGATACTATCATGAGCGGAACAATTAAATCGTAACCTCCTGTAATTTCTGCAATTAAAAATATAGCGGTAAGTGGTGCATGAAAGATGCCGCTTAAAATTCCGGCCATGGCTACGATGGTAAAATTGGCGACCGGCACATTAAATAAGCCGGTGAGGTTTAATATGGAAGCAAATGTATATCCCAAATAAGCACCGGTAAATAAAGACGGAGCAAAATTTCCGCCATTGCCACCACTACCTAATGTAATTCCTGTCGCCACTACTTTAAGTAATAATATAATAAGCGAAAATAATATCAGTACCCATGGGTCGTGAAAATTGCTGTCTAAAATACTTCCTGCCAATGATGAACCCGGGTCTAAATCGGAAATGTTTTTTATTGAAATATATCCTTCTCCAAAAAGTGGCGGAAATAATAAAATTAAACCGCCTAATAACAATCCACCGAAAATGGCTTTCTGGATATAATATTTTTGTTTCACGCGCTTCAGCCACGATTCAATTAGCATAAATGTGCGGATGTAATAAACAGAAACAACGCCTGCAATTAATCCGAGTAAAACATAAAACGGAACATTTTTATAATTAAACGGCTCCAATAAATCGAAACTTAAAAGTACCTGTTCATTTAAAATGATATCACTCAAAATAGCACCGGATGCTGCTGCAATTAAAATGGGAATAAATGCGACAACTGTAATTTCACTGATTAGTACTTCTACCGCAAATAAAACACCTGCAATGGGTGCATTAAATGTTGCAGCTATACCGGCAGCAACCCCACAGGCAACCATAATTGTTCTTTCTTCGGGCGTTACTTTATAGGTTTTGCCATAATTGGAACCTATTGCGGCACCTGTAGTAACAATTGGTGTTTCTAATCCTGTTGATCCACCGGTGCCCACCGTAATAGCACTGGTTAAAATATGCGAATACATGAGGTGAAAAGGCAATTTGCTTTCTTTTCGTTTAATGGAATAAATGATGGCACTGTTGCCGCCGCCAATATTTCCCTTAAACCGATAGTGTACAATCATGGCTGTTGCCAGCAACCCTGCCAAAGGGAAAAGCGCATACACATAGCCTGAAATATAACCCGCACTTACTTCTGAAAACAAAAAAGCATTGATGTAAAACACCATTGCTTTGAGCAAAATAGCAGCTAAGCCTGAGGTTATCCCAATCAACACCCCCGAAATAATGACAAATTGCTTGTCGTTGAGGTATTTTTGGAAATAACTGATCAGCTTTTCGTGCATTTTTAGCAGCCGGATAGCGTTTTCAGATATTTGTTGACCGGAATTTTTCATTGCCTGTAAGGGGCTAAAGTAAGCATTCGTTATGAAAAATGTACCAAAATCCTTATCTTTGCACCCCAATCTCAAACCTCCCGTTTATCGGGATTGATTCTGAGACATTTTTTTAACTAAAAAAACATGTTTTAACATGGCAACTAAAATCAGATTACAACGTCACGGTAGAAAAAAAGCGCCTTTCTACCATATTGTGGTAGCAAATGTGACTTCACCACGCGACGGTAAATTTATTGAGCGCCTTGGAACCTACAATCCAACAACAGTTCCTGCACAAATCACTATTGATGTAAACAAAACAGTAGAATGGCTCCAGAAAGGTGCTCAACCTACTACTACGGCTACAGCAATTTTGCGTTACAAAGGTGTTTTATACAAAAAACACTTGTTACGTGGTGTTAGCAAAGGTTCATTCACAATGGAAGTTGCTGAAGAAAAATTTGTAGAATGGCAAAAAACACACGAAGGTTCAGTAATGGATCACGTGAAAAAAGTTGAAGCCGGTGAAGCTGCTAAAAAAGCTGCTGAAATTGCACGTATCAACAACAAACGCCTAGAAGAAGCATCTAAAAAAGCCGCTGCTGAAAAAGAAGCTGCCGATGCTGCCGAAGCTGCTGCTAAAGCTGCCGAAGTTACTACTGAAGAAGCAACTGCTGAAGTAGAAAACGTAGCAGAAAATACAGAAGCTACAACTGAGGAAACAACTAACGAATAATTCATCCGTGGCCAACGAACTGGTTGAAATCGGTTACGTTATTAAAACGCACGGCGTTCAGGGACATCTCAGAATCGCGTTTTCTGAAAATATTAAAGAGCTTTCTGCACAGGAAGCTCTTTACTTTTTTATAAAAGGCAACCAAATACCTTACTTTATTGCAGATATCACTTATTTCAAAAACGGGGATGCCCTGGTTTTGCTGGAAGAACTATCGAATAAAGAAGAGGCGGACCGGTTTACCAAAAAACCCGTTTTTGGGCCGGAAACTTATATCGATTCAGAAGAAGAAGAGGACGACGACCCATGGATTGGATTTGTGGTGACCGATGTAAACTATGGTTTACTTGGACCTGTTACCGGTTCCATTGATATGGGTGAATATTTTTTGCTGGAGATAAATTTGCGGGAAAAACAGCTCATGATTCCGCTGCATGATGATATGATTGTACTTTTGGATGAAGATAAACGTACTATCGAAACCCGTTTGCCTGAAGGCTTAATTGAATTATAATACCAAAATTGGACAACTATGCGCATAGATATCATTACGGTATTACCCGAGTTGCTGGTGTCACCATTTGAACACAGCATTCTGAAACGCGCCCGCGAAAAGGGTTTGCTGGAAGTAAATGTGGTGAATTTGCGCGATTATTCTACCTTCAATCATAAGCAGGTAGATGATTATCAGTTTGGTGGCGGTGCAGGAATGGTTATGATGGTTGAACCCATTTTTAACTGTATCAATGCTTTGAAAAAAGATAGGGTTATTGATGAA